>NZ_MSQD01000002.1 GCF_002102475.1 Thermoanaerobacterium sp. PSU-2
TGAGGTACATTGTAAAATATCCAGACGTAGTGAATAATACGTTGATAATTTCGCCTCCACAATGCGGCAAAACAACACTTATAAGAGATATAGCTCGCAATATTAGCAATGGAATGCCTGAATTGAATTTTCGTGGAGAGAAAGTATCAATTGTAGATGAAAGATCAGAAATAGCTGCATGTTTTAAAGGCATTCCGCAAAACGATGTAGGATACCGAACGGATGTATTGGATTTATGTCCAAAGCATATTGGCATTTTAATGATGATAAGATCTATGTCACCAAAAGTCATAATAACTGACGAAATAGGTAAAGTTGAAGATATAGCATCTATTCACGAAGCACTTAATGCAGGAGTAAGTATAATTACGACAGTCCATGGAAATGACGTAGAAGATGTAGCGAGGAAAAAGTACATTGATGAAATGTTAAATAATAGAGAATTTGATAGGTATGTGATTTTAAGCCGTAAATTAGGAGCAGGCACTATAGAAGCCATTCTTGACAGAGATTTTAATACGATTTTTAAAGGCCCTTATAGAAAGGAATGTAAGACAATATGCTGAAGATCGTTGGAATGGTTTTAGTTTTAATTTCCTCTGCTATGATAGGTTATATGAAATCACTTAAATATACATTAAGACGACAAACGTTAAGGTCTTTTTTATCCAGCCTAAACTTACTCATAACTGAAATAACCTACAGCCAAGTAACATTGTCTGAAGCATTTGCTAAATTGTCTGAAACATCAGAATCAGGCGTAGGAAGATTTTTTTTATTAGTATCTCAAATTTTAAATTCTAATGAAGGGTATACGGCTGGTGAAGCGTGGGAAATTGCCCTTAATAAAGTTGAAAATATAAATTTAAGTCAAGATGACATAAAAATACTAAAATCGTTCGGCAATGGCCTCGGGAATTCAGATATATATAATCAAGAAAAGAATTTTAAATTGGCTTCTGAGTTATTAAAAAAACAGCTTATTGACGCTGAGGAGTCAAGCAGAAAAAATGAAAGATTGTATAAGAGCCTTGGCATATTGATAGGAATTGCTGTAGTTATCATATTTCTATAGAGGGAGGTAGTGATTTTGAGCATAGATATAATTTTTAAAATTGCTGCAATCGGAATCTTAGTTACCGTTCTTAATCAAATTCTTATAAGGTCTGGGAGAGAGGAACAAGCCATGATGGTTACATTAGCAGGAGTAGTAGTTGTGTTGATGATGGTAATTACAATGATCAACAATCTATTTACTGCCGTAAAAACAATATTTCAGTTGTATTGAATATATTAACAAACGAAAGGAAATCTTTTATGGAAATCATTCAGATTGTAGCAATTGGTATCATATGTGTAATAATCCTTTCACTGTTTAGAGAGAATTTTGAAGATGTGGCGATCATAATAAGTTTATCAGCCAGCATACTTATATTTTTTATCATAGTCCCAAAAATCAGCAATATAATAACGGTTTTAAATACAATTGCAGACAAAAGCGGCATAAACAGCATTTACGTAAAAACAATTCTTAAAATAATAGGAGTCGCATATATTGCAGAATTAGGAGTACAGATTTCAAATGATGCAGATGAAAAAAATATAGCTACAAAGATCGAATTAGCAGGGAAAATAATAATCATTTTTTTGTCTCTTCCAATTATTATAGCATTGGTGGACACTATTGTCTCCATACTGCCGTGAGGTGATAAACATGAGAAAAGCTTTATGTTTAATTTTCATATTAATGACAATATCAATGTTTCCAATAAAGATTTACGCTGACACAAAAGACGATTTATACAGCCAAATAAGCAATGCAGATACAAGTCAAATTGACTCATTGATCAAGGGAATAAATGAGAAGAATGGCAATGCGTTTCAAATAACAGACGTTAAAACATATTTGTACAATCTTTTAAATGGAAAGGAGACATTTAGCGTTAAAAACATTGTCAATGGTGTACTAAATATTTTTTTCAATGAAGTCAAAGCATCCGTTGAAATTTTAGTACAGCTTATCCTATTATCGATTATCGGTGCTGTACTAACTAATTTAGAAAATTCGTTTGAAAATGGAGGCATAAGCCAAGTAGCCCATATAGCTGTCTACATTGTCTTAGTTATAGTTGCGATTAAAAGCTTTATGAGCGTTTTAAATATTGGAAAAGATGCGATAGATAGTATGGTCAATTTTATGCAAGCAATATTGCCGGTTTTGATTACCATGTTGGCTTCGGTTGGTGCTTTTGTATCTGCTTCCTTTTTTCAGCCAGCATTGGTAATGGTTGTCGAATTTACAGCCAAAGAAATAAGAGATTTTATTCTTCCTGCAATTTTATTTATGACGGCAATTAGGATAATAAGCCGAATTTCTGATAAATTTACTTTAAACAAACTTGCAGATTTATTTAAAACAATTTGTACAGCGTCAATTTCAATATTACTAAGCATTTTTATAGGTGTTTTAACTATTCAAGGCATTACATCATCATTAGCGGATGGGGTAATTTCGCGAACAACTAAATACGCAGTAGGAACATTTCTGCCAGTTGTAGGTAGCATATTATCTGATAGCATAGATACAATTATGAGTGCATCGCTTCTAATAAAGGGTGCAATAAGCACTTTTGGATTGATAGCTATAATTTTAATGGCTATAGTACCAATCATAAAGATATTTTCAGTAATGATTATATACAAACTTTCTGCCGCAGTCGTAGAGCCCATTGCTGACAAAAAAATAGTTGATTTTTTGTCTGATATTTCAACATCTGTTGCATATGTGTTTGCTGCATTAGTATCTGTAACCGTAATGATGTTTTTAGCCATAACAGCCGTAATTAACGCATCAAGTATCAGCGTCATGATGAGATAGGTTACAAAGGGGATGAATTTCTTGGATGAAGTAAAAAGATGGATAATTCAAATAGCGTATATTTCAATATTGGCTATAATATTTGAACTTTTAATACCATCGTCAAGCATGAAAAAATACGTAAAGGTAGTAATAGGTCTGACAATCATGATCGCAATCATAAATCCAGTATTAGGATTTATTAAAAGCGGTATCAACATAAATAGTGCTTTAGAAAAAGAGTATAACTATAACAATGTAGACATAAGTGGAATGACTAAGCAAGCGGAGGTGGAAAGAAATAAGCTTATAGTCGATGAGTATAAAAAAAGGCTAAATGATCAGATAAAAGAGAGAATATTATCTATGGTAAGTGCCTCTGATGTAGAGGTGGAATCATCAATAATTGACGATTTAAATGATAAGAGATTTGGAATAGTAAAAGAAATCAAGATAACAATTTTTAATGACAAAAATGAAACATCAAACGGCAGCGGAAATATTTCAATTGAAGTGAGTAAAGCAAATGAAAAGACGAGTAAGATTGATAACATCAAAAACGATTTAAGTAAATTCTATAATGTACCATTAAAGAATATAACTATAGAGGAAAGATAAAATGAAAGGGGGATAAAATTGTGGATTTTAATAAACTAAAGCAAAAAATTTTAAAAGCTGATAATAAGACTATACAAGATTTGACTGTAATTTTCATTATTGGTTTGATTATTTTGATTGGGGCCAGCATCTTTTTTAAGCCTAAACCAACAAATAAAAGTTCAGATAAACAAATGGTTGAAACGCAAATCACAAATGATGATTATGCAAGTAAATTGGAATCTGAATTAAAGGAAATACTATCCAGAATTCATGGAGCTGGCAATGTAGATGTGCTTGTCACTTTGGACTCTGATGAAGAAATAGTAGCAGCTATGGATACAGTACAATCAGAAACTACCACCAACGAAAAGGACAGCAATGGAGGCACGAGGACAACCATTCAAAGTGAGACGGATAACAAAATTGTTACTTCACAAAATACCAGTGGAGAAAATCAACCTATGATATTAAAAAAAGTAATGCCTGAGGTAAGGGGTGTTGTCGTCGTCGCTGATGGCGCAAAAGATCCAAATGTTCAATATGAACTTATGACGGCTGTTGAGACAGCATTGGGCATTCCCGCATATAAAGTTAAAGTCGTATCTTCAAAATAAAATTTAGGAGGGTCTATTATGATGTATTTAAAGAAAAAATCTATAGCAATAGCATCATTGGTCTTGCTTATAGCGATAGCTTTTGTAATCAATTATAATTATCAAAACGGAATTAATAAAAATACTTCAAGCAAAAATAGCTTAAATTCACAATTGATAGACAATAGCAAGGTTTCTAGTTCTTCATCAGCTAATGAGCAATCCGAAGCGACAACAGCATTGTCCAGTGGTTTATTTGCTTCATATAGACAGGACAGGGATATTAACAGAAGCCGTAGTTTAGAAGCTTTACAAGAGATAGTAAATAACAAGAATACAAGCCAGGAAACGCGGGATGAAGCTCAAAAACAGATTATCAAGTTGACAGAGACGAATCAGAAGGAATTGATATTAGAGAATTTGATCAAAGCAAAGGGATTTCAAGACGCCATAGTTTTGATTGACAACAATACTGCAAATGTGATAGTGCAAGCTGATAAATTATCGGCACAGGAAGTTGCAAAAATACAAGATGTTGTATCTCAACAAACAGGTTTTCCTCTTGACAACATAAAAATAATGAATAGAATGAATTAGTCATAATTGTAAAATATTTGATTGTCTGATATAATATCTATTGAAAGGAAGTGTTATTATGGAGGAAAATATAAGCCAAGAACTTGAATTTGGAACGATTAAAATATCAGATGATGTTGTTGCTGTTATAGCTGGGTTAGCTGCTACAGAAGTTCCTGGTGTTGCAGGAATGAGCGGTGGAGTTGTCAATGGAATAACTGAAATGTTAGGACGGAAGAATTTGTCAAAAGGTGTGAAGGTACAAGTTGGTGAAAAAGAAGCGGCCATTGATTTGTACATCGTAGTTGACTATGGTGTTAGAATACCTGAAATAGCTTGGAATGTTCAAGAAAATGTTAAGAAGGCAATAGAAACAATGACAGGACTTAAAGTTGTAGAAGTAAACATACATATTCAAGGAGTAAACATGGAAAAAGAACAAAAATCCAAAGAGCCTCCAAAAGAAAATAAATGATATTTAAACCCTCTTAATGCAGAGGGTTAATTTTAATGGGTAAAATTACGATTAGAGGAGTTGAAAAATGTGAACAGAACGCAAGCTCGAGAATGGTTAGTAAAACTATTATATCAATACGATATATCGAAGTTGGAGCCACAAAAAATTTTTGATAAATTCCTTGAAGACAATGATCCAGAGGATGAGAAAGACTATATAGAAAATACGTTTTTTGGAGTAATTAAAAATGTTGATAATATTGATGAAAAAATTAAAAAATATCTTAAAAATTGGGATATTAATAGAATAGCAAAAATTGATTTAGCAATAATGCGGTGCAGTTTCTATGAAATACTGTATTCTACTGATATACCAAGCAGTGTTTCTATTAATGAAGCAGTGGAAATCGCTAAGAAGTACAGCACTGAGAAATCGCCGGCTTTTATAAACGGAATTTTGGGAAATTTAGTAAGGGATATTATTAGCGGTGATGCAAATGGTGATTGATGGCAGAAATATTGCGAAATCAATAAGAGAAAAAGTAAAGTCTGAGATATTTGAAAAAAATTACCATCCAAAACTTGCGATTCTCGTTGCTGGAAATGATGAAGCTTCATTGATATACGCGAATACTAAAATTAAAGCTTGTGCAAATGTAGGTATTGATGCTTATACGTATTTCTTTACCAATGATGAAGAAGATAAATTTTTAAAGAAATTAGATGAGTTAAATACAGATGATAGCATTCATGGTATAATGATAGAAATGCCTCTTCCAAAATCGTATGATGCACAAAGAATTTATGATCTCATTAATCCTATAAAAGATGTAGATTGCATATCGACATACAACATGGGACGCTTATTTTCGGGTAATCCTCTTTATTTGCCATGCACACCTTATGCTATCCTGACGATTTTGAAAAGTTTGGATATTGAGTACACCGGAAAACATGCTGTTGTCGTTGGAAGAAGCAATATATTGGGAAAACCGGTTGCTAAATTGATGCTGGATCTTGACATGACGGTTACTCAATGCCATTCAAAAACATTGAATTTAGAGGAGTATACTAAAACAGCAGATGTGTTAGTATTAGCAGTAGGGAAGAGAAATCTTGTAAATGGGGATATGATAAAAAATGGCGTTGTGTTAATTGATGCTGGGATAAATGAATACAATGGGAAAATTTATGGCGACTGTGATTTTCAAAGTGTAGAGGGTTCATGCAGCTATATAACACCGGTTCCTGGTGGAGTTGGCCCTGTAACGACATCTATAGTTTTGTCAAATACATTGGAGGCATACAAAAATGTTATTAAAAACTCTAACGGTAAAACAAGTTAATGATTATTTAAAAAACATAGTTACAGGTGACATAATATTAAAACATGTAATGGTAAAAGGCGAAATATCAAATTTGTATTTTAGAGGACAAGCACTGTATTTTACATTAGTTGATGAATATTCCTCTTTAAAATGCGTTGTTTTTGAAGATTATATTGATGACATAAATGTAGAAATAAAAAATGGAATGTCTGTAATTGTAACAGGTAAAGTCTACGTTTATGAGAAAAGCAGTTCGTTTCAATTGCATGTTTTTAATATTGAAGTTGAGGGATTAGGTTCTCTTTTTTTATCTTTTGAGAGATTAAAGCAAAAGCTTAAAAGTGAAGGTTTATTTGATTTAGATAGGAAAAAGAATCTTCCCCAAAATCCTAAAAAAATTGCAGTGATTACATCCCCTTCAGGTGCGGCTGTTCACGATATTATAAATATTTTAAGAAGAAGGAAACCGTCGATAGATATTATGGTTGTTCCGATATTAGTTCAGGGGAATAAAGCTTCGTCAGAAATCGTAGATGCCATTATAAAGGTCAATAAAAGAAGTGATGTTGATTTGATTATTTTAGGTAGAGGCGGCGGGTCATTTGAAGATCTCTACCCATTTAATGAGGAAATAGTAGCAAGAGCCATTTATAACTCCAAGATACCCATAATATCTGCTGTAGGACATGAGACTGACTTTACGATAGCTGACTTTGTTGCAGATTTAAGAGCGCCAACGCCATCTGCAGCAGCAGAATTGGCAGTAACTGATGTTAATTTTTACAACGAAAAAATTAAAAACTATAAAAGAAGTTTATATCGCTATATGTTGTCAATAATTGATAAAAAGAGGCATCGTCTTGATAATCTGAAAAAGCTTTTAATAGGAAAAAACCCGATTATCAAAAATAGGCAGATGAAAGAACGTTTAAATACTCTAAAGAGAATTATGGAGGATAGTATCTACAAAATACTGAAAGACAAAAAGCATAAGTATATAAATCTTGTAGAGAAATTAAATGCTTTAAGCCCACTAAATGTTTTAAAGCGCGGATATACGATGACGATGGATAAAGACAAAATCAATTTAGTTACAAAGGCTAATGATATTTCATCAGATGATAAAATACACCTTTTGTTTGAAGATGGCGAAGCACTTTGTACTGTTAATGAGGTGATGAGATATGAGCGAAAATATGGACTTTGAAGAAAGTATGGACAAGTTAGATGATATTGTAAAAAAATTAGAGGATGGCAATCTGCCTTTAGAAGAATCTTTTAAACTATTCAAAGAAGGTCTTGAATTATCCCAAAAATTGAATAAAGCGCTAAACGATATTGAAGGTAAAATAACAATGCTCATTAACGAAAATGAAGAAATACCATTTAATTTTGAGGAGGACAAAGATGTTTGATGACATTCTTAGAGAAAAGATAGAATATATTAATAAAGGGTTAAATGAATTTTTATCATTAACTGATAGGCCAGAAGTCTTGTTTGAAGCTATGAGGTACAGTGTCTTTGCTGGTGGCAAAAGGCTTCGACCTGTACTTTGCATATCTGCTTGCGAATTAGTTGGCGGGAATAAAGAAGATGCACTGGCAGTTGCGTGTGCAATAGAATTTATACATACATATTCGCTAATTCACGATGATTTGCCTGCAATGGACAATGATGATTTAAGGCGTGGAAAACCTACAAATCACAAAGTTTATGGTGAAGCGATTGCGATTCTTGCCGGTGATGCTTTACTAAATTATGGATTTGAAGTGCTGATTCAACAAGCATTGAATTCAAGTAAAAGTCAAAACATTTTGAAGGCTGCCGACGAAATCGCTCGTGCGGCAGGATGCCGTGGAATGATAGCAGGGCAAGTTGTAGATTTATTGTCAGAAAATAAAGAAATAGGCGTAGATGAGTTGAAATTCATGCATGACCATAAAACAGGTGCTTTAATAAAAGCCTCGATTTTGGCGGGAGCGATAATGGGTGGTGCAGATGATGATACTTTAAAAAAATTAAGCAGTTACGCAGAATATTTAGGATTTGCATTTCAGGTAAAAGATGATATTTTAGATGTTCAAGGAGATGAAGCTAAACTCGGGAAAGATATTGGCAGTGATATGGTGAATGGAAAATCCACGTTTGTAAGCGTACTGGGATTACAACGTTCTGTAGATCTTGTAAATGAGTTGACTGAAAAAGCAATTAATATATTAGACGGCTTTGGAGAAAAAGGCGAATTTCTAAAAAGTCTTACCAAATACATGGCAGAGAGAGATAGTTAGAGCATAAGACAGCATAGATTAAATTAACATGTGCAGCATGTTATTATGCAATACATTTAGCCCTTAGCAACAAAACTTGAACAATTATTATATTTGATACAAATACATAAAAATGCTATAATCAATATCGACATGAAGTGGTGCAGTATCCTAGTCGGTATTGTTAATTCCGAAGACGGGCCTAAAAATCCGTTAAAGGCATATCGATGAAGTTCCTGGTGCTGGCTTTTGATGCCCAATCGAGGGCTTGTGCTGGGAGTTAAGAAAAGAGGGGCAACCTGCAATGGCATGTGGGCATTGACCCCCTTTTCGTGGAGACCTATTCCCGTGGCATAATGTGCTACGGCATAGGGTGAACCTACCATGCGGTAATAAAGCTGTGGGTAGTGTAGCCTGCCTTGAGTGATTAAGGTGGCTATCAGACTGAACTTTAACTTAATGAGCTCTTAAGTTAAAGCTATTGCTGATGAAACCTTAGTTGCAAAAGAGGATAGGAATTAACAAACCGTCGAGGAAAGCTCCTAGGCTGCTCGAAGGAGGCATATTGAGGATTACAGTGTGGACTAAGTGGTAATCCAGTCATACTTTTGGCGACAAAGTAGATTCAGGCTTAAAGGGAAACCGCCAAATGGCGACAGTTGGTGCCTGAAGGGGAAACCCTGCTGGACCTAAGCCACAAAATTTACTCAATATGCTACCACTTCAAGTACATAGGAGGATTTTATTAATGAAATCTAAAAAGTTTAATATAAATTACAAGTGGACTATAAATGCCTTCATTTTTAGCTTTATTTTTGCTGTGATATTGAATTTTTCATCGGATGTTCTGTTAAAAAAAAGCAATATAATAATTGCTTTTTTTGTATTGTTAGTTATAGTATTGATAGGAGTTTTATCTGACATAATTGGCATAGCTGTTGCAACAGGATCGGAAGAACCTTTTCACTCCATGGCATCAAATAAGGTTTTTGGAGCTAAGCAATCGATTAAATTGATACGAAATGCGAATATCGTTACGAATATTTGCAACGATATAATTGGTGATATAAGTGGAATAGTATCTGGTGCTGCATTAAGTAGTATAATTGCTAAGTTGTCAATTTCCAGCACTAAAAGCACTATTTATGCGACAGTTTTTGGAGGGATACTATCAGCAGTTACAATTGGTGGTAAATCTTTAGGGAAAAATTTAGGAATGTATAAAAGTCAATCGATCATTTTTGCCGTTGGCATACTTTTGGCTTGGCTTGAAAAAAACACAGGTATAGAATTTTTCCCATCCAATTCTAAGAAAACTAGAAAATAGAAAGTGAGTGAGCACTGTGCTCGAAAAAATTTCTACGCCTAATGATATAAAAAAATGCAGTTTAATTGAGTTAGAAGAGCTTTCAAGTGAGATACGTAGTTTTTTAATAAACCATATTTCTAAGACAGGTGGGCATTTAGCGTCAAATCTTGGAGTAGTTGAATTGACTATTGCACTTCACTATGTTTTTGAATCACCTAAGGACAAGATTATTTGGGACGTAGGACATCAAAGCTATGTGCACAAGATATTAACAGGAAGACGAGACCTCTTTGATACATTGAGAAAATTTGGTGGATTGTCGGGATTTCCCAAGAGAAATGAAAGCGTGCACGACATCTTCGAAACGGGGCATAGCAGTACATCCATATCTGCTGCCTTAGGGATTGCAAAAGCGAGAGATCTAAATAATGAGAAATATTCAGTAATTTCTGTGATAGGTGATGGGGCGCTTACTGGAGGAATGGCTTTTGAAGCTTTAAATGATGCAGGCAGATCTAAGACAAATCTCATAGTAATATTAAATCACAACGAGATGTCTATATCAAAAAACGTGGGGAGCCTTTCACTTTATTTAAGTAGGTTAAGAACAGATCCAAGTTATTTTAGGTTAAAAAAAGATTTAGAGAATATCTTAAACATAATACCACCTATTGGGAAAAGCATCCATAAGTCAATCGAAAAAATAAAGGATTCCATCAAACAACTGGTTGTGCCTGGGATGTTTTTTGAGGAAATGGGCTTTACATATTTAGGACCAATTGACGGTCATGATCTGGATTCCTTAATTGATGTATTAAAAAGAGCAAAAAAAATGAATGGACCTATTTTAATTCATGTGATAACGAAAAAGGGAAAGGGATATGTATTTGCAGAAGATAGTCCGGATAAATTTCATTCCGCTGGAATTTTTGATATAGGAACAGGAGAGTTTAAGAAAAACGCCGACACGTATTCGGATGTGTTTGGTAAAACATTGACTCATTTGGCTGAAAATAATAAAAAGATAGTTGCAATAACTGCTGCAATGCCGGATGGGACAGGATTAAATTACTTTGCTGAAAAGTTCCCAAATAGATTTTATGATGTAGGCATTGCCGAGCAACATGCTGCGACTTTTGCTGCTGGTATGGCAGTAAATGGATATAAGCCTTATTTTGCGGTGTATTCGACTTTTTTGCAAAGAGCATTTGACCAAGTAATACACGATATATGTATTCAAAATCTTCCAGTTGTTTTAGCGGTAGATAGAGCTGGCCTTGTGGGAGAAGATGGTGAAACACACCAAGGTGTTTTTGATATTTCGTACTTGAGAATGATACCAAACATGACAGTTATGGCTCCTAAAGATGCAGATGAATTGGTTGAGATGACGAAATTATCCAGCTTGATAAAAGGACCTTGCGCAATAAGATACCCAAAAGGAAAAGCTGAAAATTATGATATCAATAAAGAACCTAATTTTACATTGGGAGAAGCTGAAGTCGTTAATGTTGGCTCTAACGTAGCGATTTTTGCTCTCGGCAGGATGGTTAAAATTGCATTAAGTGCGTCTTTAAGGCTTAAAAATAATTCCATAAACCCTTATATAGTGAATTTAAGATTTGCTAAGCCTTTAGATATAAACACGATTATAACAATTTCGAAAAAAGTTGATTACATATTTACATTGGAAGACAATGTGCTTATAGGTGGTGTTGGAAGCGCAATATTGGAGTTATTAAATGAAAATAATATACGCAAGAATTTCTACAGATTTGGATTTCCTGACAAATTCATAGAACATGGCGATGTAGAAAGTTTATTTAAAAAATATGGATTAGACAGCGATTCTGTGGCAGAAAAAATAATAGAATTGGTGATGTCATGAAAGATAAAGAAAGAGCAGATTTATTATTGGTACAAAAAGGCTTTTTCACATCAAGAGAAAAAGCTAAAGCTTCTATAATGGCAGGAGAGGTTTTTGCAGATGGGAAAAAGATAAATAAAGCTGGGGATATTATAAGCATTTATTCGAGTTTAGAAATAAAAGGGAAAAGCAACCCTTACGTAAGTCGAGGCGGTTTGAAACTGGAAAAGGCAATCAAATACTTTAATATTGATGTGAAAGACAAAATAGCAATGGATGTGGGCGCATCGACTGGCGGATTTACAGATTGCCTTCTAAAAAATGGGGCAAAAAAAGTTTATGCTATAGATGTAGGGTATGGTCAGCTTGATTGGAGCTTAAGAAACGATGAAAGAGTCATAAATATGGAAAGAACAAATATTCGTTATCTTGATAATTTACCGGATATTATCGATATAATTACAATAGATGTGTCATTTATATCGCTTGGGATAGTTATACCATCTGTAAAAAAATTTCTAAAAAATGGTGGAGAATTAGTATCGCTTATAAAACCACAATTTGAGGCTGGAAGAGAGAAAGTTGGGAAAAATGGGGTTGTAAGAGATAAAAGTGTCCATGTAGAAGTCATAAATAAAATAATAGATGTTTTAAAAGATCTATCATTTAGCGTAAAAGGTATTACTTTTTCGCCTATAAAAGGACCAGAAGGTAATATAGAGTATCTGATTTATGCAAAAAATGAAAAAGATGTGGACTCTGATCTTGATGTAGAAGGATTAGTAGAACTGTCTCACAATACTCTTAATGAAAATAAAAAGTAGAATAAAGAAGGAAAATAAAAAGTTTTGTAGAATTATGAATTTATGATACTGATTATGTGGTGATTAAATGAAAAACATTTGTGTTATGCCGAATATTCATAAGGACAAAAATTTAAGGACTACGAGAAGTTTAGTGGAGTGGATTATCCAACATGGATATACACCAATATTAAACGAGATTGTCGCACAGAAAATCGGCTTTTCCGAATATGGCAAAAGTGGAACAGAGATTTTTGAAAAAAGTGATTTTATTGTGGCATTAGGGGGAGATGGGACAATTTTAAACGTTGCCAGACAATGTGCATCTTTTTCTACACCTATCCTTGGAGTAAATTTGGGACACTTAGGTTTTTTAGCGGAAGTTGATGCTGAAAATGTAGTTGAAGCAGTAGAAAAAATTGTCAACAATGAATTTTTCATAGACAAAAGGATGATGTTGGAAGCAAGTATAATCAAAGAGAATATGGAGGCAGTTAATCTTATAGCTTTAAATGACATTGTGGTAACAAGGGGCTCTTTTTCCAGAATGGTTAAATTAAAAGTATTTGTGAATGAACAGTACGTTAATACATACCTTGCTGATGGGATAATTATATCTAGCCCTACAGGTTCAACAGCATATTCTTTGTCAGCAGGTGGACCGATAGTGTATCCCAATTTGGAATTGTTTGTAATAACGCCTATATGTCCTCATACACTACATTCAAGGTCTATTATAGTATCGGAAAAAGATAAAGTGAAGCTTGTTATAGTAGGTGAAAATCAAGATGTAATGGTAACAACAGATGGACAACAAGGCTACAAACTAAACAGTGGTGATACAATTTATGTAAAAAAAAGCAATAGATACACTAATTTGATACGCTTAAAAAGCATGAACTTTTTCGAACTTCTGCGCAGTAAATTATCAGAGAGGAATTTCAACATTTAATGAGGAGTGTTGTTGATGATGAAGTTAGCAAGACATGCAAAGATTCTTGAAATAATAAGTAAAAATGAAATTGAAACACAAGAAGAATTGGCAGACGCCCTTCAAAAAGAAGGCATAAAAGTCACACAAGCTACAGTATCCAGGGATATAAAAGAGTTAAGGCTCATAAAAGTATTGAGTGCAGACGGCAAAAAGTACAAATATGCGCCAATGAAAAATCAAGATACCAAAGTAACTGACAAATTGGTTGCACTTCTGTCTGGAATAGTAGGAATAGATTATGCTGGAAATACTATAGTAATTAAAACACTTTCTGGAACTGCACCTGCTGCTGCAGAAGCTTTGGATACATTAAATTGGAATGAGGTAGTAGGAACTCTTGCAGGAGATAATACTATATTTATGCTTGTGAGATCAGAAGATGCCGTCAAAGAAATTATAGACAGAATTAATGAATTGATTAAATGAATGTTTTTTAAGGGGGATTACGATGATCCTTGCATTGAACATAAAAAATATAGCTTTAATCGATGAAGCTGAAATTGATTTTGACGATGGCTTAAATATTCTTACTGGTGAAACAGGTGCCGGTAAATCTATAGTTATAGATTCAATGATGCTTTTGCTGGGTGGGAGAGCAAACAAAGATATTATCCGGAATGGTGCTCAAAAGGCTACAGTTGAAGGTGTTTTTTTGGTAGATTCAAACACTGATGTTATAAATAAGATTTTAGATGAAGCAGGCATTGAATACGAGGATGATGACACACTGGTTATTAGCAGAGATATAACAGAAAACGGAAGAAACTACTGCAGGGTTAATGGTAGAATAGTTCCTTTATCTTTTTTAAGCAAATTGGGAACGTATTTGGTTGACATATTAGGCCAACACGAGCATCAATTTCTGTTAGATAGCAGTAAGCATTTGTCAATTTTAGATAATTTTCAAGATAAGAATTTTTTTGATTTAAAAGACACGTTGAGAGATTTATTAACTGAATACAACATTCTCAATAAAAGGCTAAAGGAATTTTATTCAGATGACAAAGAGAAGATGTCAAAAATAGATCTTCTTAAGTATCAGATAAATGAAATAGAATCTGCAAAGATAAAAAAGGGAGAAGAAGAAAATTTACTTGAAAGGCGAAACATATTAATCAATTCAGAGAAATTATTTAATTCTATGAATGAATGCTACAATTTGCTTTATAAAGGTGTTAATGATAATACATCGATTTTAGATAACCTCAGCACTGTATTAAAAAATCTGGATGCATCGTATAAAATAGACAAAAGGCTTGAAAAATTGAAAGAGATGATTCAAACTGCTTTATATACATTAGATGATTGTTCTATTCAAATCAGAGATTATGTTGAGAATATTAATTTTGATGCAGACGAATTAAATGAAATTGAAAAAAGGTTGGACATACTGGGGAATTTAAAGAGAAAATACGGAAGGACGATTGAAGAAATAATTAGATATAAAGAAGAAAAAAATAATGAACTTACAAAGCTATTAAATGCGGAAGAAGAAATATATAAGATAAACAAAGAAAAAGAAGAAATTATGCAGAAAATTAAAGCGATTTCTGATGAAATACATAAAAGGAGAAAAAATGTAGCAGATTTTCTTGAAAAGAAAATAAGTGATGTCTTAAGCGAATTAAATATGCCAAATACAATTTTCAAAGTCGATATTAGAAAAAGAGATGTACCAAATGAGAATGGTATGGATGAAGTGGAGTTTTTAATATCAACTAATATCGGTGAACCTTTAAAGCCGCTTGATAAAATAGCGTCTGGCGGTGAGCTATCGAGAATTATGTTGGCTTTAAAGACAATTTTGGCCGACTTTGATGGCATATCTACATTGATATTTGATGAAGTAGATACAGGAATAAGCGGCAAAGCAGCCCAATCTGTGGCACAGAAAATAGCTTTGATTTCAAGAAATCGCCAGGTTATATGTGTGACACATCTCCCTCAAATAACATCTATGGCTGATTCACATTTTAAAATTTCAAAGGAATTTGACAAAGACAAAACTTACATAAAAATTGAAAAATTAGATTATGAAGGAAAAATAAAAGAATTATCGAGAATAATCAGTGGTTCTGTTGTTACAAACACTACTTACAGTCATTCAAAGGAGCTAATTGATTTGGCAGAAAACTACAAAAAAAGTTTAATTTAAAGATGCGGTTTAAAGCCGTATTTTTTTTATTTTGCCATTAGAAAAAAAGTCATTAATTGACTTAGAAATCTAACTTTTTATTGACAGTATATAAATCATTCTAAAAGGTTAATTTAATCATAGCAAATTTATTTGAGGGAGTGATTAAATTGAATCGCAATAAAATTAAATATTTAATTTTTGCTTTTTTATCCGCTTTAATAATATATATAAATTATACACCTGCAATTAAGAGTGTTTACCAGACTCCCAACTATTATAAATTTTTTGAAGGAGAAAAAGTAAAATTTAATTTTAATTTACCACTTAAAGTAGGCTTTTATACAGATAGACAAGGCATTGTTAAAATAGATAATGATGAAGGCGGCAATAATATTTTAAATCTTGATAAACCATTTTCTGTTGAAACGCTAAACCGTGGTAAAGTGAATATAAATTTCAGGTTATTTGGGATATTTCCAATAAAAAGTATTTATGTTGATGTGATACCAACAATAAAGGTAATTCCTGGTGGCGATTCAATTGGAGTTAAGCTTAACACAAAAGGAGCCCTTGTAGTTGGATATTCTGATATAATAGGAACAGATGATAAAATTTACAGTCCATACAGAGAGGGGAAAATACAAATAGGTGATATAATTCTTGAAGTTAATAATATAAAGATTAACTCTGCTGATGATATAACAGACATTATAAATAAGCAAAAAGATACAATGGTAACACTTAAAATAAGTAGAAAAGGCAATATTGTTTATTCAAAATTACATCCGGTTTTGGCTAAAGATGATCAAAAGTATAAGCTGGGATTGTGGGTAAGAGATCATACGGCAGGTATTGGAACGTTGACATTTTACACTGAAGATAAAAAATATTATGCTGCTTTAGGACATGCTATTACCGATATAGACACAGGAGATATTCTGTCGGTTAACAACGGACAAATAATGAAGTCCAAAATAACATCTGTAAGTAAAGGGAAAAGAAGCAGTCCTGGAGAGCTTAGAGGTATTTTTTTAGAGGAAGTTGACACAATAGGTGATATTGAAAAAAATACAGAGTATGGCATATATGGGAATATAATCAATCCAAGTGGTATAAGTTTAAAACCAATACCGATAGGTTATCAATCACAAGTTGTTGAAGGACCAGCAAAAATCCTTACGACAATAGATAATACGGGAGTAAAGGAATTTGACATTCAGATACTAAAAAAAGTAGAACAAAAGAATCCAAATCAAAAAGGGATGATAATAAAAATTGTTGATAAAGAATTGCTAGATAAAACAGGTGGTATTGTCCAAGGAATGAGTGGAAGTCCAATTATACAAAATGGAAAGCTTATAGGCGCTGTGACACATGTTTTTGTTAATGACCCAACTAAAGGATATGCAGTATATGCTGAATGGATGATAAATGAAATGGAAAATTTACACCATGACGAAAATGTGTTTAAGAATTAGGGATTACATTTTTCCCTAATTTTTTTATTGTTAAAAGAAGGAAATTCTAATTTTATGTAGAATATTATAAAGTAGATTTGTTTTTTATAAAATGGCATAAGGAGGGGCGTTTGTTGTTAAAGAAAATTAAATTAGGAATTTGTGATGATAATAAGGAATTTGTCGGTATAATGGTTGACTACCTGTCATCAAAAGAAAATATCGAAATTGTAGGTGTTGCAAATGATGGCAATCAAGCAGTAAAACTTATTCAAGATAATGATTTAGATCTTTTAATCTTGGATATCATAATGCCGTATTTGGATGGCATTGGAGTCTTAGAAAAAGTCAATGAACTAAAGAAAAAGAGACCTAAAATAATCATTTTATCGGCAGTAGGTCAGGAAAAAATTACACAAAGAGCAATAAACCTTGGTGCAGATTATTACATTCTAAAACCATTTGATTTGGAGTTGCTTTCTAAGAGAATAACAGAGATAATGGAGTATCAGCCTGATGTGGTGTCAAAGGCTGTCATGCCTATAATCGGAGACAAAAAATCTGTCGACTTAGAAACTCTTATAACACAGGTTATTCATGATGTAGGAATACCTGCGCATATAAAAGGATATTTGTATTTAAGAGATGCTATAACATTAGTAATAAGCAATATTGAATACTTGAATTCTGTAACGAAGCTTTTGTATCCAAAGATAGCTGAGAAATATGAGACTACTCCCAGTAGAGTGGAAAGGGCTATAAGACATGCGATTGAAGTTGCGTGGAGCAGAGGTAAAGTCGATGTTTTAAACGATCTATTTGGCTATACAATTAACGATGAAAAGGGGAAACCTACCAATTCTGAATTTATCGCGCTTATTGCTGACAAGTTAAGATTGAGTTTAAAGGCGAATTAAAAAATGCGGTGAATAGCTCACCGTATTTTTTGTTTTACCTTGTAGAAAATTGTGCTATAATAAACAAAGAAAAGATGTATGGAGGTTTTACCATGCAAATTACTGGTACAGTTAAAATGGACAAAAGGACGAAAAATCTTGCAAAGCGCATAGGCCCCGGAGAAATCGCTGTGATAGATCATGTTGATATCGATGAGATTGGTGCCGAATCTTTGATTGAAAAGAAGATTTTGGCTGTGATAAATGCTAATAAATCGATAAGCGGTAGGTATCCTAACTTAGGCCCATCTATTATTGATAAAGCTGGTATCCCTATTATAGATGAAGTTGGCGAAGATATATTTGATTTGCTTAAAGAGAATGATAAGATTACTATAATCGATAATGAAATATATAAAGATGGCAAATTGATAAAAAGAGGAAAATTGCTTACACACGATGTCATTAATTACAAAATGGAAGAATGTAAGGAAAATTTGGAAGTAGAGTTGGATAAATTCATTGAGAATACACTTGAATATGCTAAAAAAGAAAAGTCATTTATTTTGGGTGATATTGAAATACCTGATGTGAAGACAAAGTTTAAAGATAGACAAGCATTGGTTGTTGTAAGAGGAAAAGACTATAAGGAAGACTTATATACTATTAGGCAGTATATAACAGATGTAAAGCCTATATTGATAGGAGTAGATGGGGGTGCAGATGCAATACTTGAATTTGGCTTAACACCTGATATTATAATTGGAGACATGGATAGCGTAAGCGATAAGGCTTTGAAAAAAGCAAAGGAGATAGTAGTTCATGCCTATCCAAATGGCAAGTCGCCTGGGTTAGATAGAGTTAAATCATTAGGACTTGATGCACATATATTTAAAGCGCCAGGAACAAGTGAAGACATTGCTATGCTTTTAGCATATGAAAAGGGTGCAGATTTAATAGTGGCTGTTGGCACTCATTCTAGTATGATCGATTTTTTGGAAAAAGGAAGGAAGGGAATGTCTAGCACATTTCTAGTAAGATTAAAGATTGGATCTAAGCTTATTGATGCTAAAGGGGTTAACAAACTATACAGAGAAAATTTTAGGCTTTCATATGTTTTTAGTATTATATTTGCTGCAATGGTTCCACTTAGTGTAATAGCTTATTTTTCACCACCTATGCAACAGCTTTTAAAACTTTTGCAGCTAAGGATAAGGCTTTTAATAGGATTTTAGGAGGAGATCTATGAACGTAAATATTAGATATTATGTATTGACGATAGCAGCAATTTTTATGGCATTGGGCATCGGAATATTTATAGGATTCATGTTGGATGGACAAAAAGTTTTTTCTGAACAGCAAGAAACGATCATAAATCAGCTAGAGCAAAAATTTAAAGATATCCAAACTGAAAATTCTAATTTAAAGGACAATGTACAAAGTTTAAATAAGCAACTTGACTATATGAACCAATACGGGAAAATTGTTTTCCCTGAGCTTGTAAAAGGACGCCTAAATGGTGTAAAAGTTGCAATAATTGAAACAAACAATGATTTTATCTATCCAGGTTTAAGAAATGCTTTGATGAAAGCAGGTGCAACAATATCATCTGTTACAATATTTAAAGATGATTTAAATAATTTAGATCAGTCAGAGAAAGATGATTTAATAACTAATTTGTCTAAATACGGCAATATTGACAGCAACCATCTCATCGAATCTTTATCTGAGAAACTGACTGAAGTTCTTGTTACTGGGCAAGATGGAGAATTGATAACTTATTTAAAAGATAAGGGGTACATTGATTTTACTGGTACACCTGGAAATACAGACTTTATCGTTTTAGCAGGTGGCAGCAATCTTAAAAATAACAATTTAAATATAGTAGATATCCCAATAATAAGGCAATCGAAAATTTTAAATGTGCCGATTGTCGGAGTTGAACAAAGCGATGTGAAGTATTCTTATATGGATGCGTATAGAAAACAACACTTGTCAACCGTTGATAACATAGATACGATTATAGGACAAACTTCATTGGTAATGGTGATGCAAGGCAAAGATGGCAATTATGGAATAAAAGCTGGAGATACAGCGATTATGCCCGATTCCTTTATAGAATACCAACAGAATCAAAATCAAAATAAGACAAATTCAAACGAGGTGAAATGATGGCTGTAAGTGTTTTGATACCGGCATACAATGAAGGCAAGAGAATCGTTGATACAATAAAGGGAATGGAGAATATAGAGGAAATTGATGAGATCATTGTTATAAATGATGGCTCTACAGATGACACAGCAGATAAAGCTAAAAAAGCAGGAGCAAAATTGGTGAACCTAAAAAATAATTCTGGTAAAGGAAGAGCCTTAAAAGAAGGCTTGAAATACGTTAAAAATGATGTTATCGCTTTTATTGACGCAGATGTAGGTTTGACTTCTCGAGAGGTAATCAAATTAATAAAACCTGTTTTAAATAATGATGCCGATGTTACTGTAGCCAGATTTCCTAAAGTCAATGTTAAATCAGGTTTTGGGTTTGTAAAGAAATTAGCAAAATACGGCGTAAAAATGCTTACTGGTCATGATTTTGATTCTACACTCTCTGGTCAAAGGGTTTTTAAAAAAGAAGTGCTTGACAAAATAAAAAAAATTTATGGTGGTTATGGTATAGAAGTTGGTATGACAATCGACATATTTAATTTAGGATATAAGATTAAAGAAGTAGATGTTGATATGACTCACTCTGTTACATTAAGAGATATCAAAGGTTTTATTCATAGAGGTAGACAGTTTTTCGATATACTTAAAGTTTTATTAATAAAAGCGATATTTAAGGACCGGTGATAAAGTGTCATCATTAATGATTTTTATCATATCTTTTTTGTTGATGATAGTAATTCAAAAATTTATAATTCAGATATTAGACAAAGATGTGTGCCTAAAGCCTAATTATAAAAATGTTTTGATTCCAGTATGTGGTGGAATAGCTTTTGTTCCAACTATTTTTATTGCAGCGATTATCTCAAAGTTTCTTGGGATTTCTGATGAAATGACGTCGATTTTTTTGGTTTCCATTGTATTGATGTCTTATGTAGGTTTAATCGACGATTTATTAGGTGATAGAAGTGTCAGAGGATTAAAAGGGCATATTAAATCACTTCTGAACATGAAATTGACAACAGGAGGTTTAAAAGCGGTAATAGGCGTTATAGTATCGTTTTATATAAGCATAAATATTAGCAATAGATTAGTTGATATAATAGTTAACACAATATTGATATCTTTATTTACTAATTTTTTGAATTTGCTTGATTTAAGACCAGGAAGAGCTTGCAAAGCGTTCTTTTTTATAGCCATAATTTTCTTATTAGCAGGTACTGGAAACTTTTTAATCTTACTAATTGTTTTGGGAGCTGTAATTGCCTTTATACCACTGGATCTAAAAGCAAAAATTATGTTAGGTGATACTGGTTCTAATATTCTTGGACTTACGTTAGGAATATCAAGTGTTTTATTGTTTAATTTCAATATACGACTAATTATCTTGGGATTTTTGATTTTAATTCATATTATTACTGAAAAATATTCATTGTCTAAAATAATAGAAAAAAATAAGTTTTTGAATTATTTAGACATGATTGGCAGAGGACGTGATTAGTTGTGATTTCAATTAAAAAAGGAATTGTAAAAAAAATTATATCAGAAAAGGCTGATATATGCTTTGTAGAAATTGACGTAGAAGGAATTGTTTCAAAGGCAGTAAATTATAATAAGATTACAGGTATAATAAACGTGGATGATGTAGTTTATGTAAATCAAACGGCTAGAAACTTGCAATTGGGTACGGGTGGATATGACTTTGTCATATTGAATACAAGATACGATTCATTTGAATATAAAAACATAGGGCATATAATGAAAATGCGCTATTCTCCTATGCAAATTAATGTGCTTTCGGTAGAAGAACAAGATAGTCCGTACCATGATATTTTTAATAATTTTAAAGGGTTGAATGGCATGCCTGCGATAGTAGCTGAACTTCACAGCATGTTGGCTCCTACTGCAATAATATTAAAGAAATTAAAACCATCGGTTAAAATTTCATATATAATGACTGATTCTGCTTGTCTTCCTATATCTTTCAGCAATACTGTCCATTATTTAAAAGAAAATAATTTTATCGATACCACAATTACTATTGGCCATGCCTTTGGAGGGGATTTTGAGGCTGTTAATATTTATTCGGCATTGATATGTGCAAAGGAAGTAGCCAAAAGCGACGTTGCAATTATAGCTATGGGGCCAGGCATAGTCGGGACAGGAACAAAATATGGATTTTCAGGCATCGATCAAGCTTCAATTATAGATGCAATAAACAAAATAAAGGGTAATTCTATATTGATACCTAGAATTAGTTTTAATGACGCAAGAGAAAGACACAACGGTATAAGCCA
This sequence comes from Thermoanaerobacterium sp. PSU-2, assembly GCF_002102475.1. NCBI lineage: Bacteria > Bacillati > Bacillota > Clostridia > Thermoanaerobacterales > Thermoanaerobacteraceae > Thermoanaerobacterium > Thermoanaerobacterium sp. PSU-2. Next base: position 22,598 of record NZ_MSQD01000002.1, read on the forward strand.
TCATACTGTTACAGTAGCAGAACTTGTGAATAGCACATGCACTATTGCAGTCCCAAAACTGAAACATGAAAAAGAGATTCTTCTCAAAAAGCAATTGGAAAATAACGCATTTGATAAGATGAATAAATACTTTGTTGATGTTGAAAAATATAGAAAGCTATTGCACAATGTAAAAGATATTAAATTCACTACTATGGGAAGAGGACTTGATGAAGAAAGCGAGTTTTTCGATGCTTGTATTGCTGCAGCAGTTTATTGTTCGGATCTATTAATGGTTGATTAACTCATAAAACGTTTTGTACTTAGAAGAAAGTTCATTTAAAAGCTTTAAGAGTTCATAAAATTTACCCTTAAAATAAATTTTGTTTTCGCATATAATCATTACATTCATCTCCTTTGATGTTATCTTATGCAAGCTAAGTAAAAAATATACTAATCAGAAAGGATTGTATAAAATGGAGCTAACCGAAGTAACAAAGAGTTCAAATGTCATATTTTCGGGCAAGATAATAAACTTGAGAGTAGATGATGTTGTTTTGCCAAACGGAAAGATAACAACAAGAGAAATTGTTGAACATAATGGTGGTGTTTCAATATTAGCGATAAACAAAATCGGAAAAATAGTCATGGTTGAACAGTACAGAAAACCCGCAGAGAAGATGCTGTTGGAGATACCTGCAGGAAAATTAAATGTGGGAGAGGAGCCTATAGAGTGTGCAAAAAGAGAGCTAATGGAGGAAACAGGGTATATAGCGAAAGAGCTTAAACACTTGTTTTCATTTTATCCATCTCCTGGTTTTTCCACAGAAATTTTGCATCTATTTTTGGCAGATGATTTAGAAAAAGGCACATCAAATACAGATCCAGATGAATTTTTGAATGTTCATGAGTATACAGTCGATGAGATTAGGAATATGATGCAAAAAGGCTTGATTGAAGATGCAAAAACACTTATTGCGTTATTGTATTATATAAGGTGAAAAGGGGTTTAAGATGTACTATAATGCAGATTTACACGTTCACATAGGAAGGACTAGAAATGGCAGGCCTGTTAAGATCACCGCTTCACCAAATCTAACAGTCGAAAATATATTAAATAAATGTATTGAGAAAGGCATAGATATTGTAGGAATTGTTGATTGTGCTGCTCCAGAAATTTTAGATGAAATAGAGCAACTGCTTAAAACTGAATATGGATTGTATGAAGAACTTGAAGGTGGAGGAATTTTATTTGAGCAAAAGGTATTATTGCTGTTAGTAAGTGAAATAGAGGTAGGTGGTGAATTGCGTGGTTCACCGCATTTATTGTGTTTTTTGAAAGATATAAAATCGATGAGGAAGTTTTCTAAAGCCTTATCTAAACATATTAATAATGTAAATTTAAGTACACAAAGATGCAGTTTAAATAGCATGGAAATATTGAAGATTGCAGAAGACTTAGATGGATTTGTTGTACCTGCTCACATATTTACGCCATATAAAAGTTATTATGGAAATACGACAGATAGATTAAATTATATATTTAATGAATATTTTGAAAATGTCAATGCGGTAGAACTTGGATTAAGCTCTGATACTTTTTTGGCAGATATGATAAGTGAATTAAGAGGTAAAACTTTTTTAAGCAATTCCGATGCTCATTCGCTACAAAAAATTGGCAGGGAATTTAACGTATTTGATTTGCCTAAACCTGATTTTACAAGCTTAAAAGCTGCATTAAAGTCCATGAAAGGAGTCATAAGAAATTATGGACTAAATCCTGCATTAGGCAAATATCATAGAACATTTTGTCTTGATTGCAATAAAGTTGCTAATGTAGATCCGCCAGCGTATAAGTGTGCTTATTGCAATAGCAAGAACATAGTATTTGGGGTTTTAGACAGAATATATGAGATAAAAGATCAAGAGATGCTACACCCGCCCTTTAGAGCTGAATATGTATATCAGATTCCATTGGAATTTTTGCCTGGCATCGGCCCAAAAACAATTAAGAAGCTTACGAGAGAAGTTGGAAGCGAAATATACGTCACACATGAAGCGCCTTTTGAACAATTAAAAAATTCAGTTGGCGAAAAAATAGCGAAAAATATCTTAGATGCAAGATATGGCAATCTAAAAATTGAAACAGGAGGCGGCGGTATCTACGGGAAAATAATTTGAGGTAGTCATAATGTCCTTCTCCATGGCATAAATTAAAATATAATTTGAGGCAGGAGGAGGACGTTGCCTTGAAATATTTAAAAGAAAAGACATCTAAACACATTCGAGACAATTCGATATTATATATCATAATTTTAATGTCATTTATGATTGGTATAGCATCTGGTTCTTTTACAATAAATACGTTAAATGATGTACAAAAAGAAAATATGATGAAATACATTAAAAATTTTTACGTAATAATTAGCCAGATGAAGATAGTTCCAATTGAAATATTTAAACAATCTGTTTTAAATAATTTTGAAACGACGTTTGTATTGTGGCTTCTTGGAGCAACAATTATTGGAATTCCATTTATATTTATTGTTATTGGCATAAGAGGATTTTTATTAGGTTTTTCAGTTGGTTTTCTGATAAACCAATTGAAATACAAAGGAATTCTCTTTACGTTGGTTGCTATATTGCCTCAGAATATTCTTGTTTTAATTTCATTATTTTTTATTTCAGCAACGGCCATCAATTTTTCGATGTATATATTAAAAAACCGAAGATTCAATATTAATGATTTATTTTCTCAATTTGTAACATATACTTTATTGGTTTATTTTGCATTTTCGCTGATGATAGTTAGCGGGGTATTTGAAGCATATATTACACCTAAAATACTTTATTTTTTAAAAAATATTATACAATAAGCAAGAAGGAAAAATAAAAAATATGTTGAATATAAAAATATAACTAAAATAATAGGGGTAATGTAGATGGGAAGCATTGTACAAGCTTTTATTGACTTTTTGAAAAATGACAAAAAGCTAAGCGATAATACGATTGAATCTTATAAAAGAGATATAACGCAGTTTATGGGGTACTTAAAAGAAAACAATATCGAATATTATGATGTTAATAAAATAACAATTATTAGCTATTTAAATTTTTTAAAACATAAAAATATGTCACAATCCACTATTTCTCGTCATTTATCATCCATAAAATCTTTTTACCAGTACTTATTTATGAATAAGTTTATTGATAAAGAACCAGCATATACTTTAGATGCACCGAAAATAGAGAAAAAGATTCCTCTAACATTGTCAGTGGAACAGGTTGACAAGCTTTTATCTCACGAATTTGAGAATAGTGAAAAAGGATTGAGAGATAAAGCGATATTAGAGGTCTTGTATGCAACTGGCCTAAAAGTATCAGAGCTGATATCTCTGCGTGTAAAAGATGTGAATCTTAATTATGGTTATATTTATTGCAAAAGTTCAAAAGAAAGATTTATACCAATTGGAGATTCAGCTTCAAATGCGCTTCAAAGCTACATCTCTGTAAGGAGAAAAATAGATCAGGATGAATTCCTGTTTTTAAATTTGAGAGGTGAACCGTTGACTCGCCAGGGATGCTGGAAAATCATTAAAGAATATACCAACATAGTAAATCCAGGATTTGACATAACACCAAGTATATTGAGAAAATCTTTTGCAAAGCACATGTTGGAAAATGGAGCTGACATAAGAAGCGTACAGGAAATTCTTGGATACAAATCTTTTAACCAAGGTGATTTGATTTCATTAATTTCAAAATCGAAAATAAAAGAAGTGTACAAAAGATCTCATCCAAGAGCTTAAAAATTTAGGAATAATAATCCCTCCATTAGAAAAAATAATTTTAAGAGGAGGGATAAAATGTTGAAAAAAACATTATTATTTACATTGATATTTGTGTTTGTATGTTCAATGTTGTTAGAAAATTTTGCATATGCTGATAATTTCAATCTCAAGTCAAAATCTGCAATTCTTATGGACGCTAATACAGGTAAAGTTCTATATGAAAAAAATAGCCATGAAGAGCTACCTCCTGCCAGTGTTACGAAAGTAATGACTATGCTTTTAGTTATGGAAGCATTGGATTCTGGTAAGATTAAGACTACTGACAAAGTTGTGACAAGTGAACATGCTTATGATATGGGTGGTACACAAATTTATTTAGAGGTTGGCGAAGAAATGACGGTAGATGATCTGTTGAAATCTGTCGCGATGAATTCTGCAAATGATGCCTCAGTCGCATTGGCTGAATATATTTCAGGTAGTGAGGAAAAATTTGTGGAAGAAATGAACAAAAGAGCTAAAGAGTTGGGTGCAAAAAATACAAATTTTAAGAATGCATCTGGCTTACCTGAAGATGGACACTATACTTCTGTTTATGATATGGCGCTAATATCCAGAGAGCTTGTTAAACATAAAAATGTATTTAAATATTTAACTGATAAAATTGATTCTGTTAGAAATGGTAAGTTTAGTTTAGCTAATACTAATAAGCTCCTTTGGAATTATCAAGGCGCAGATGGAATAAAGACAGGCTCTACTTCAGAAGCATTGTATTGTTTATCTGCAACTGCCAAAAGAGGTGATACAAGATTTATAGCAGTGGTATTTGGAGCACCAGATTCCGCTACTCGCTTCAAAGAAGCTTCAAAATTGTTAGATTATGGTTTTGCTAATTTTGAAACAAAAAAAGTTGTTGAAGCAGGCAAGGTATATGGTAATATAAAAGTTTTAAAAGGCCAACAAGATTACGTAAATGCTATTTCCCAAAATGATGAATATATTTTATTGAAAAAAGGTGAATCAAAAAATATAAAGCAAATAGTAAGCTTAAATAAATATGTTGATGCACCTGTGAAAGCAGGTTCAGAAATAGGAACAGTGAAAATATACGACGGTAATAATCTTATAAAGACAGTATCGTTAATAGCTGATAAAAGTGTTAAAAGAACAAATTTAATAAATACTTTTGAAAAAATCTATAAATCGTGGGTAAAAAATACTAAAAGCTTATAAGCTTTTAGTATTTTTTTAAAAATTTTCATAGAAAAAAATTACAAATAAGGAGGAAATTGAGCTATGATGTAGAATAATATATTATGGAGGGATGAATATGGGAATAAAATTTGTAGAAAAAAATGACACCTTAATAGTAAAGATAAAAGGGGAATTGGATCATCATACATCGGATATTTTTAAAGATGCTATAAATACTGAATACCAGAAAGGATTTAAAAATATTATATTGGATTTTGAAAAATTGAATTTTATGGATAGTTCCGGTATTGGAATGATTCTTGGAAGATATAAAATGGCTAAAGATAATGATGGTAAATTGGCAATTGTAGGTGCTAATTCTCAACTTTTAAAAGTCATCGAGTTATCAGGAATTTTAAGGATAATAAATTGCTATGATACAATAGAAGAAGCTATTAAAAACATGCAAAGGGGGATATAAATGAGTTATTCAAATAAAATGGAATTGAAATTTTTAAGCAAGTCTCAAAATGAATCTTTTGCACGGACCGTTATTGCTGCTTTTGCAGCTCAATTAGATCCAACTGTAGAGGAAATAGCAGATATCAAGACAGCAGTATCTGAAGCTGTTACAAATTCTATAATTCACGGTTATGAAGGTAAAATTGATTATATAATGTTAAAAGCAGAGATAGAAGGGAACAAGTTAACAGTCGAAGTTATTGACAATGGTGTTGGAATAGAGGACATTGAAAAAGCGATGGAACCTTTATATACTACAAAACCTGATGAAGATAGATCAGGAATGGGCTTTACTGTTATGCAGACTTTTATGGATGAATTGGTTGTTGAATCTGAAAAAGGAAAAGGTACTAAGGTTAGAATGACCAAATACATCAATTCAGGTAAATGAGGTGCTGCTATGATTGATAAAGATAATGAAAGGAATGAAGATGTAAATGAACTTATAAGAAAATCTAAAAATAATGACAAGTCTTCAATGGAGAAGTTGCTGAAAGAAAATAGCGGCCTTATTTGGAGTATAGTGAAGAAATTTTCTTACAGAGGATATGAGGCAGAAGATCTTTATCAGATTGGATGTATAGGATTTGTAAAAGCCATTAATAAGTTTGATGAATCTTATAATGTGAAATTATCCACGTATGCAGTACCAATCATAATAGGTGAGATAAAAAGGTTTTTGAGAGATGATGGACTTATTAAAGTTAGCCGATCATTAAAAGAATTGTCAAATAAAGCCTATTTTATGAAAGACAAATTGGAAAAGGAATTAAATAGAGAACCAACAATCCAAGAAATTGCTTCAAAGCTTAATGTTTCAGCAGAAGAAGTTGCGATGGCGTTTGAATCTACTGCCACTGCTGAATATTTATATGATAATTCTCAACACAATGAAGATGATAATTTGCTTTTGATAGAAAAAATAGGAATCGATGAACAAGAATATGAAATTGAAGATAAGTTGGCTTTAAGAATGGTTTTAAAAAATTTAAATTCTCGTGAAAGACAGATAATCGTTTTGCGGTATTTTAAAGATATGACGCAGACAGAAGTATCTAAAATCCTAGGCATATCTCAAGTGCAAGTATCAAGAATTGAAAAGAAAGTTTTAAAAAAATTAAAAGAGCAATTACAAGAAGTGTAAAGTTATTTGCACTTCTTTTTGTATGAAAAAAACATATTGTCACATAATATTACTGTACCGAGGTGTTACAAATGAGAAAGCTTATTATATTTTTCTCAATAATTATATTTACTTTATCTGTTATTTACTTTTTAAAATATAGCACTAAAAAAATACCTGATAGTGCTGTACTTGTTTATTTAAAGGAGGAGTTAAAATGGCTGTAGTTAAAATTTTAAATGTCGTAGGAGATTCTACTAAAAGTTGGGACGATGCTATACAAAATGCAGTAGCAGAAGCAGCAAAAACTGTAAACAATATATCGGGAATAGAAGTATTAAATCAAACTGCTAACGTAAAAGACGGTAAAATTGTCGAATACAAAGCAAATATTCAAATAGCATTTAGAGTAGACAGATAAAAAGTGGGCAACCATAATAGGTGCCCACTATATATCGATTTTATGGAGGCATTAAAATGGAAAAGGATATAAAGAAACAGCAAGAATACAAGGATATTGCACAGAAATATGAGCCAAAGCCTACTCTTTTAAAAAATGTTTTATGGGCTTTTGTGGTAGGTGGATTAATATGTGATGTTGGCCAATTTTTTTTAAATTTGTTTATTAATCGAGGAATGACTGCCGAACAAGCCGGAACACCAGTTGCAATCATAATGGTTTTTTTAGGCTCATTTTTAACTGGAATTGGCATTTACGATGACATTGGACGATTTGCAGGAGCTGGTTCTGTTGTGCCGATAACTGGTTTTGCTAATTCTATTGTTTCACCAGCTATGGAATTTAAAAGAGAAGGATTTGTTTTTGGGGTGGCTTCCAGAATGTTTAACATAGCGGGTCCGGTTATAGTTTACGGAGTTGGTACCTCTATTATCGTAGGGCTTATATACTATTTTCTAAAAGGGTGATTACTATGGCAATAAAAAAAATGGGATCGCAAACCGTTAAATTTGCAAATCCACCTTCTATTATATCGTCTGGCACAATAGTTGGACCAAAAGAAGGACAAGGACCTTTAAAAGATTATTTTGATATGATTTTGACTGATGATACTTATGGTGAAAAAAGCTGGGAAAAAGCTGAATGCAAGATGTTTCAAGACTCTGTAAATTTAGCCCTTAAAAAAGCAAGTTTAAATATTTCAGACATTGATTATTTGATAGGTGGAGATCTTTTAAATCAAATAATTACTTCTAGTTTTGCTGCTAGACAATTTAATGTACCTACGTTTGGATTATATGGAGCTTGTTCCACAATGGCTGAAGGATTGTCTATAGCTTCTATGTTAATAGATGGAGGATTTGCAGATTATATTATTGTTACAACATCCAGTCATTTTTCTACTGCTGAAAGACAATACAGATTTCCATTAGAGCAAGGTGTCCAAAGGCCATTCACATCCCAGTGGACGGTTACAGGATCAGGTTCATCATTGTTGTCATCCAATGGCACAGGTCCATATATAACGCACGTTACAACAGGAAAAGTTGTTGATTTAGGAATGAAAGATGCAAACAATATGGGTGCTGCTATGGCCCCTGCTGCAGCAGATACAATTTTGACACATTTTAATGATACAGGTTTTACAATAAACGATTATGATTTAATAATAACTGGAGACATGGCAAGAGTTGGGAAAAGCATCCTGATGGAGTTGCTTAGTAAAGAAGGCATGAATATTGAAAATAAATACAAAGATTGTGGAATAGAAATATATGATGAATCGCAAGATGTACATTCCGGTGGAAGTGGAGCAGGATGTTCTGCAGTAGTTTTAAATGGTTGGCTGCTTCAGCAGATAAAAAGCGGAATTTACAATAGGGTTTTATTTATCGCTACAGGTGCCTTGCTATCGCCGACAAGCACACAACAAGGTGAGTCAATACCAGGTATAGCTCATGCAGTTACAATTTCAAATTACGTGTAGAGGAGGTTGATACAATTGGATTATTTACGTGCTTTTCTTGTAGGCGGAATAATTTGTGTAATTGCTCAAATATTAATGGATAAAACAAAGCTTACACCTGCAAGAATTTTAGTTTTGTATGTTACAGTAGGAGCTATATTAGGTGGTATAGGAATATACAAGAAAATAATAGATTTCGGAGGTGCTGGTGCAACTGTTCCGCTTCTTGGCTTTGGCAATTCTTTAGCGCAAGGTGCAATCAAAGCAGTAAAAAAAGATGGTATCACTGGTGCTTTTACAGGTGGACTGACGGCAACGGCAGGTGGTATCGCTGCAGCAATCTTTTTTGGCTATTTGTTTTCTATAATATTTAATCCTCGTACAAAAAAATGATATTTATAGAAAAGCATAATTCATGGGATTATGCTTATTTTTTTGTACAAATATGATATAATAATTAAAGCATATTAGCGAGAAAGAGGGAGTTTTTATAGACAGAGATATACTTTTAATTTTAAAAGATATGTCGGAGAAAATTGGGGTAAATGCTTATATTGTAGGTGGATACGTAAGAGACAAATTGTTAAATTTAGAAAGCGATGACATTGATATTACGGTAGAAGGCGATGGAATAAAATTTGCTTTTATGCTCAATGAAATTTTAAATGGTGATATAGAGGTACATGACAAATTTGAAACTGCCAAAATAAAAATAAAAGATTTTGAGTTAGATATTGTGTCTGCAAGAAAAGAATATTATGAACGTCCTGGAATGTTGCCAGTCGTCCAACGAGCAAGTCTTGCTGATGATATTAAAAGAAGAGATTTCACGATAAATATGCTGGCATTAGATGTAAAAACAAATCAAATCATTGATATATATAACGGTGCAGATGACATAAAAAATAAATTAATTAGAGTCGTACATGATAAAAGTTTTGTTGACGATCCAACGAGGATTTTTAGGGCAATAAGATACAGTGGAAGATTAGGTTTTAAAATAGAGCAACATACTGAATGGTTGTTAAGGAAGTCTATATCTGACGGTGATATTTTTAATGTATCTGCCGATAGAATTATGAATGAAATTTATTTGATATTGAAAGAGAAGAAACCTGAACCTATAGTAAAGTTAATGAAACATTACCAGCTTGATAAGGAATTATTTTGTGGCATAAAGATTAATACAACAAATTTGAATACAAGCCCTAAAGATGGCAATACATTATTGTATAGATTTTTGTTGTTTTTCTATAATGCTACAAAAGAAGATGCTGATTGTTTAATTAGAAAATACAATTTAAAACGTGAATATTTGAGTGGATTATCTGATATTCTCAATATAAAGATGAATATGTCTAACTTAAATGAAAATGTATCTATTTTCAATACATTAAAAGATAAGAGAATAGAAGCAATATCTGCAGTACATGCTATGGAAGACTTAAATATAAAACAAGCCATCGGAAAGTATTATGACATGGTAAAATTAAAGAGACTGGGAATAAATGGCGACGACATAAAAAAATTAGGACTTCAGCCGTCACCAATTTACAAACAAATTTTAGATAAAATATTGCTGGACAAAATTTCAGGCAAGATAAAAGATCGAGAAGACGAGATTAGGAGTCTATTACATTATGTAGAAAAAGTTAAAAGAGGTGAAAAGATTTGAGTGCATTATTAAGCTATTTAATTAGAATTCCGGCATTGATAATAGCAATGAGTTTTCATGAGTTTAGCCATGGTTATGTAGCAGATAAATTAGGCGATCCTACGCCTAGGCAAAGCGGAAGACTTACATTAAATCCACTGGCCCACATAGATCCTTTAGGGTTAATTATGCTGTTTATTATATACTTTGGGTGGGCTAAGCCAGTACCGATAAATCCGTATTATTTTAAAGACAGAAAAAAAGGCGTTTTATATGTGGCGTTGGCTGGCCCCCTTTCTAACGTTTTTTTGGCCATAATAACGCGAATTCTGATGTTTTATTTTGGAAATATCCCTGTATTAGGACTTTTTTTGACTATACTCTATCAATACAATTTGGTTTTTGCTGTGTTTAATATAATTCCTATTCCACCATTAGATGGTTCAAAGGTTTTGTGGAGCATTCTTCCTCAGAAAGAAGCATATATTTATTCGCAATATGAACAATATGGACAAATTGCTTTGCTGTTGCTTCTATTTACAGGAATAATTAATTTATTTATGACTCCGCTAATGATGGGGTTAGATAAACTGATTTCTAAAATAATTTTGTTTCCGTTTGGAGTGGGATAATGTACAACATTAAAATAGAATCTTTTGAAGGACCTTTTGACCTTTTGTTTCATCTTATAGAAAAAAACGAAATAGATATAAAAGACATACCGATTGCATCTGTTTTCGACCAATACATGGAATATTTAAAAGCTATGCAAGAAATGGACTTAGATATTGCAACAGAGTTTATTTTAATGGCTGCTACATTGCTGGAAATAAAGTCGAGTATGCTTTTACCAAAGCAAAATTTCGAAGGACAGCAAATGGTAATGGCTGATGCAGACCCTAGAGAAGAATTGGTGGAAAAGTTGATTGAGTATAAAAAATATAAAAGTGTCGCAAATAGACTGAAAGAGTTAAATACATTAGGCACTAAATTTTTTAGAGACGAGCCTGAAATAAAATATGTTGATAAATCGCTTTGCCTCAATTATTCAACTATCGACTTAAAAAAAGCTTATATGAAGATTCTTCAAAAGTCCAGCAACAATGTTATGCCGATTAGATATGCAAAAGATCAAATTACAATTGATGACAAAATAAAGGAGATATTAAAGAAACTAATAGTTACTCCTGTGATTAAATTTGGCGATTTCTTAAAGAATTTACGAAAGATAGAAAAAATTGTTTCGTTTGTAGCACTTTTGGAATTGATTAAGTTAAATAAAGTTGCGGCTGAACAAAAAAAGACATTTGGAGACATAATTATAAAAAGTCTAAAGAGGTGAAATAATGGATATAGATTGCATAATAGAGTCTATACTATTTGCCGCTGGCAGACCTGTTAAGATAAAAACTTTAAGTGATGTCTTAAATATTTCCACAAAGGATGTCATTGAATCTTTTAATAGATTAAAAAACAGTTATGATAGAGAAAACAGAGGGGTAAAAGTTTCGATGATAAATGATTCAATAGTGATGTCTTCAAATGAAGCATATTCAGACTATATAAAAAAGGCATTAGGACTTGATATAAAGCAAGGATTATCTCAAGCTGCATTAGAAGTTTTGTCTATAATCGCTTATAATCAGCCTATTACAAGAATTGACATAGAAAAAATAAGAGGTGTAAAGTGCGAGAAAGCAATTAATACCTTATTAGAATTTAATTTAATTAAAGAAGATGGAAGAATAAATGCCCCAGGCCGTGCAATACTTTATTCTACAACTGATGATTTTCTGAAGTATTTTAATTTGCCTTCTTTAAAAGACTTGCCTCCATTAGACGATATTACTTAGTATTTTATTTTTATTATTGAAAACAATATATTTGAGAAGGTGAATTGATGTTTTCTCTTTGTATATTATTAATTTTGCTTGTAGCAATATTTATTTTTATTTACCCTATGACTTTTAAAGTGCACTATGACAATTATGGTGTAAATTTTATTTTAAATATATACATATATATTGTTCGATTTGCTAAGATTGCCAGCCTAAACGTTAATTATAAAAGAATTGAAGAAAATGATAGAGCAGAATTGTCATTAAAAATATTGGGAATTAGATTGATGAATGTAGTCGTTGATATTGTCAATTTTACTCTAAAAGACAATAGGCCGGTAATAAAGTATGAAGTTCATAAAGCATTTTTTTTAAAATTCCCAAAAAAATCAGAAAAGAGAAAAATGCTAAGTTTACATGATGTACATAGAATAATAGATTTATTTAATTCAAATAAGTTTATGATTTATGAAATGAGCAAAAGCATTAAAAGGTCTATAGTAATTAGGAAATTAAGATTAAATGTAGATGAGGGATTTACTGATGCTGCTTTTACATCAATTGTATATGGAATCATTAATTTTGTAATTTATACGCTAATTGTTCCTGTCTATTGCAGTATAAAATTTTTAACTAAGCCTTCTATATCTATAAACCCTCATTTTGGAGAAAATATTTTAAAAAGCGACTTTGATTGCATATTAGATTTTAGATATGGTAATATTATAGTTAATGGTATTAAATTCTTAAAAAATTTTAAACGGAGGTGATTTTGGATGAGCGATCATCCTATTGAAGGATTAATGAAGACGACTATGGAGAGTCTTAAGGAAATGATAGATGTAAATACAATCGTTGGGGATGCGGTAGAAGCTCCAGACGGAACAGTGATCATTCCAATTTCAAGGGTGACGTTTGGTTTTGCTGCTGGTGGTGGAGAGTTTCAGATGACGCAAAATAAAGACAAAGAACAAAATCAAAATAATGGACAATCAAATATGCCATTTGGCGGTGGCAGTGGTGCGGGCGTTTCTTTACAGCCAGTTGCATTTATGGTTGTAGGGCAAGGACAGATAAGACTTTTGCCAGTAAATCAAAATGCGATGGTTGAAAGAATAATTGATTTGGCACCTAAGTTAATGGAGGAGCTTCAAAATGTTTTTAATAAAAACAAGACTTATAAAAAATCAACTCCAATAACTGTAACAAATAACATAGATTGATTTATTAGGTAACAAGCGGGTCATAATGTGAGGTATTAACTTTCAAGGAGGACAGTAATGAAGAAAATACTTTTATTAGTGCTTATTTTTACTTTCCTTATGACCCCTACAAACATAGAAGCTGAGAATTTAAAACCTCCTCAGATTGCTGCAAAAGCTGCAATTGTAATGGATCAGAAATCTGGCAGAATTCTTTTTGAAAAAAATATAAGTGAAAAACTTCCTATGGCAAGTACAACCAAAATCATGACATTGTTGTTGGCTTTAGAATACGGCAATTTAAATGATATTGTAACCGTCAGCAAAAAAGCTGCAAGTGTAGGTGGATCTTCAATATGGCTTTCGCCTGGAGAAAAAATTTCAATGATAAATTTATTGTACGGTTTAATGTTAAACTCAGGGAATGATGCTGCAACCGCAATTGCAGAACATATAAGTGGCAGTGTTGATAAGTTTGTGGAGCTTATGAATAAAAAAGCTAAAGAAATTGGAGCATATAATACAAATTTTGTTACACCTTCAGGTCTTGATATCGGGATTGACAACCATTATACAACTGCTTATGATTTAGCTTTAATTACAAGATACGCTTTTAACAATTACAATAAATTCGCTGAAATAGTATCAACAAAAGAAAAGACAATTCCTTGGGACGGAAAAGAATACGACAGGTATCTGCGAAATAAAAATAAGATGCTTTGGCAATATGAAGGAGCAGATGGAGTAAAAACAGGATTTACTAATAAGGCTGGCAGATGCTTAGTAGCTTCTGCAACAAGAAATGGTCAAAGGCTAATATCTGTAGTATTAAACAGCGGTCCAATGTGGGAAGACACACAAAAAATTTTAGATTACTCTTTTTCAAATTATACTCCAATTAAGATCATTTCGAAAGGTCAGATGGTAAAGACCATAAGTGTTGTTAATGGCAAGGAAAAATATCTGCCGCTTATGTATAATAGTGATTTCATCTTGCCAATTTCAAAAGATGAGGAGATAAACGTTAAAATTGATTATAACATACCTAAATCTGTAAAAGCACCAATAGGAATTGGAGAAAAAATCGGAATTGCTATTGTGAAATTGAATGATAATCAGGTTGCGACTATCGATGTTGTTTCAGGCAAAAACATTGATGAAAGAGATTATAACTTTAATTTTAAAACCATCATAAAGAATTGGATTGACATATTTCAATATTAAACTCCTGGTATGTACCAGGAGTTTTTTGTAACCTTTTTTTTATTTGAGAATAACATAAATATGTAAAATTTCTTTAGGAGATGGTTAAATGATCAATCACAGGCTTGAATGTATTGACATTGGTAGTGATTACTGTCCTTGCTATTTAGCAGAATTAAACGAATGTATTGTTTGTTCTCAATTGCAAGGAAAAGAATTTTGCGATTGCAATTGGAATGGCGTATGTGTATATCAAGATTTTATTTGGTCAAAAAGAAAAGCAAAAGCAAAAAGGGAAACTATTGTGGCAGATATAATTGATAAACAAAATATAAATAAAAATTTAATAATATTGACGCTATCTGTATCTAACAAAATGGCAAGAGACTTAAATGAACCTGGATCGTATGTGTTCTTAAGAGATGAGTCAAGTCCTTCTTTTTTCGACGCACCAATGTCTGTAATGTACGCTGATGAGATAAATGGGATTATAAAAATTGCTGTACAAATTAACGGCCCTAAGACAAATTTAATCAATTCATGCGGTAAACATGTATTTTTGAGAGGCCCATATTGGAATGGATTGTTTGGACACAAATATATAAAAGGTACTAGAAATTCAAAATGCCTTGTAATATTAAGGGGTATAGCACAAGCACCTGGAGCAATAATCATAAACAAGTTATACAATAACAACAATGAAATAACTGTGATAATTGATAAGGGTAAAGTTGAAGAGTTTTTTATTTGGCAGTATATTAATAACTTTAATTTAAAGATAATTACGACAGATCTTTTAAGCAACGATGGGCAAGATATTTTAAAAAATGCAATTGCAGACAAGGATATTAAATTAATTTACAGTGGAGGTTCTGATGAACAACATCTAAATATTTTAAATTATTTAGATTTACTTGATAGCAAAGCTTATTTTGCTGTATCAAACAATAATACAATATGCTGTGGAGAAGGTATTTGCGGCAGTTGTGAAGTCCAAATTGATGGGCAAAAAATAAGGTCGTGTAAAGTTCAATTAGATGTTAGAAAGACAATTGAAAGGAGAGTATTACATGGTTAAGGTTGTTGTTATTGGCGGCGGTTGGGCAGGATGTGCAGCAGCTCTTACGGCAAAAAAAGCAGGTGCTGAAGTCGTATTGCTTGAAAAAACAGATATGTTGTTAGGTTGTGGTTTAGTGGGAGGAATAATGCGAAATAATGGCAGGTTTACTGCTGCAGAAGAAATAAAATATTTAGGTGGATATGAATTGATTGAGATAACTGATATGTGTGCAAGACATAGAAATATTGAATTTCCAGGTCATAAACACGCAAATCTGTACGATATAACTAAGGTTGAGCCTGAAATAAGAAAAATGCTATTAAATAAAGGGATTAAAATTAAATTTATATCTAGAGCGGCAGATGTAATAATGGAAAACAAGACAAAAATCAAAGGTATTGTTTTAGATGATGAATCAGTTGAATATGGCGATGTATTTATAGAGACTACCGGCTCAACAGGGCCTATGGGAAATTGTTTAAGATACGGCAATGGTTGTTCAATGTGTATACTAAGATGTCCATCTTTTGGACCAAGGATTAGCATAAGTTACCGAGCAGGTGTTGAAGATATTTTAGGAATGAGATCTGATGAAGTTTATGGTGCCTTTAGTGGGTCTTGTAAGTTGAATAAGGATTCATTAAGCGATGAAATCAGAGAGAAACTTGATAAAGAAGGTGTTGTCGTGTTGCCAGTTCCTGAAGAAGATGTAAACATGGATAAACTGAATATAAAAGTATGCCAACAATATGCTCTTCCAGAATACGCAAAGAATGTCATTTTACTTGATACTGGCCATGCCAAGCTGATGACCCCATTTTATCCTTTAGAAAAATTAAGAAAAATTCCAGGGCTTGAAAGAGCCAGGTTTGAAGATCCATATTCTGGAGGAAAGGCTAATTCAATTAGATATCTCTCTATTGCTCCCAGGAATAACGGAATGAAAGTAAAAGGTCTTGATAATTTGCTTTGTGCGGGAGAAAAATCAGGGCTTTTTACTGGACATACCGAAGCTATGACTACCGGATGTTTGGCAGGGCACAATAGTGTTAGGCTGTCATTAGGAATGCCGCTTTTAGAATTGCCGAGAAATTTGGCATCTGGGGATCTTATTGCATATGAAAATGAATGTATAGAAACAAAAGAAGGATTGAAGAATCGCTATACGTTTGCAGGTGGAATATATTTTGATAGGATGAAATCATTAGGATTGTATACTACAAATACTGATGCGATTAGAGAAAAGGTAGAAAGAGATAATCTTATGGGAATATATAATGAAAAATTGGTTTAGGCAAGTCTAAAGCTTGCCTAAAGTATTGTCTTTTGTATCAAAAAATGTTATATTATATGCGTTGTGTTGGGTGTATAATAAATGTGGGTGTGAAACGTTATGGAAAGATTGCAAAAATACCTGGCTGAGTGCGGAATTGCGTCCAGGAGAAAGTGTGAGCAGTTGATTTTAGATGGAAAAGTTAAAGTTAATGGTAAAACTATAAGGGAGCTTGGTGTCAAAGTTGACCCAAATAAGGACGTTGTTGAATACAACGGTAAAGTAGTCACAAAAGTCAATAAAAATATATACATCATGCTAAATAAACCTGTAGGATATATTACGACGGTTAAAGATCAATTTGACAGACCTTCAGTTATAGACTTAGTTAATATTGATGATAGGATATATCCAATTGGTCGATTGGACTATGACACTTCAGGACTGCTTTTGCTTACGAATGACGGTGATTTGGCAAATAAACTCATGCACCCGAGGCATAAAATTAATAAGGTATATATTGCGCAAATAAAAGGTGTGCCAGACAAAATGAAGTTGGATATGTTTAGAAATGGACTTTACATTGATAATTATAAAACTGCCAAAGCTGAGATAGATATATTAAAAGTCACAAATGGTAATTCTACCGTAAGAATAGTCATCCATGAGGGACGAAACAGGCAAATCAGAAAGATGTGTGAGCTAATTGGACATCCTGTCTTAAAGTTAAAAAGAGTAAAAATAGGCAATTTGGATATTGGAAATTTAAAAACTGGACAATGGCGTTATCTATCTAAAGATGAAGTAGAATATTTAAAAAAATTATAGGAAGAGATGGTTTATGTTTAAAATTAAGTTTGCATCAGAAGAAGATTTAAAATATATAAAAGAAATTGCTGATTATTTTGAATTGCCTTTTTCAGTAGATCTAAGCAAATGTATTAATATGATAGCAACAGATGAAAAGCCTTTTGGCTTTATAACAATAAAAGTGTATGATGATATGGCTTATATAATAGGACATGCTGTTTTGCCTGAATATCAGATGAAAGGCTATGGAACAATGCTTTTAAAAGTTGCTTTAAACAATGTATATGATTTTGGAATCAAAAAAGCGTGCATAAAACATTCTAAATTTGATGATTTTTATATTAAAAATCATTTTGAAAGATTAGAAGACATTCTATATGTCGATATAGAAGAATTATTTAAAAAATAATTTAGGAGGAATGAAAAATGGAACTATGGTTTACTGAACATCACAACGATTCTATAGGTTATTCATTAAAAGTAAATAGAACATTGAATTCTGAAAATACCCAATATCAAAAGTTAGACGTAATAGAGTCTGAATTTTATGGTAGGGTATTGATTCTTGATGGAATTTTGCAAACGACAGAGAAAGATGAGTTTGTATATCACGAGATGATAGTGCATGTTCCGCTTTTTACTCACAAAAATCCTAAAAGCGTTTTAATAGTAGGAGGTGGCGATGGTGGTGCCGTAAAAGAAATTTTAAAGCACGATTCAGTGGAAAGAGTTGTTCTCGCAGAGATCGATGATCGTGTTGTGGAAAATTCGAAAAAATATCTACCTACAATTAGCTGTGGATTATATGATGAAAAAGTAGAGATTATGATTGGCGATGGAATAAAATATGTGAGTGAGCACAAGAATGAATTTGATGTTGTAATTGTAGATTCGACAGATCCTATAGGCCCTGCGGTAGGGTTATTCACAGAGGATTTTTATAGATCTGTGTATGAGTGCTTAAAGGAAGACGGAATTATAGTAGCACAGACAGAGTCACCTTTTATTTATGGTAGCTTAATAAATAAATTAAGTAAGATGTTTAAAAATATTTACCCAATAGTAAAGCCATATATATGTACTATACCGACATATCCGGGGCATTTGTGGACTTTTACAATGGGTTCTAAGAAGTATGATCCTGAAGCTGTAGATGTGAATAATATTCCTAATATTGACACAAAATATTATACGCCACAGTTACATAAAGCCAGCTTTGTGTTGCCGAAATTTGTAAAAGAAATTTTTGAGGAGGCATAGTTTTTGATAATAAAAGACAATTTATCAAACGGTGGAAAATTTTTGGGGAGCAGCGATGATTATTATAAATCTGAAATTGTGATTGTAGGTGCTCCTATGGATTATACTGTAAGCTTTAAACCCGGAACACGCTTTGGACCACAGGCAATAAGGATGGCATCTTTAGGATTAGAAGAGTACAGTGTATATCTAGATAGAAGTTTAAAAGACAAAAAGTATTATGATTATGGTGATTTGATATTACCTTATGGAAATGTAGAAAAATGTTTAAATATAATTGGTGATGCTGCTAAAGATATTATAGATGCTGGGAAAAAGCCGATATTTTTGGGTGGTGAACATTTAATAAGTGCTCCAATCTTAGAAAAAGTTTTTAAAAAGTACGGAAATGAGTTAGTTGTGCTTCACTTTGACGCACATACAGATCTGAGAACTGAATTTTTTGGAGAAAGAGATTCCCATGCTACAGTTTTAAGAATTGCCTCTGAATTTGTAAACAAAAAAAATATGTATCATTTTGGCATACGCTCAGGTGTTAAAGAGGAATTTGTATTTGCATTCAAAAATACCAATATGTTCTTATATGATGTTGTTGAACCCTTGAAATCAATACTTGATAATATAAAATCAAAGCCTATATACATCACATGGGACATAGACGTTTTAGATCCCGCTTTTGCACCTGGTACAGGTACTCCTGAACCCGGCGGTATAACCTCAAAAGAAGCGCTAAGTGCAATACACATGTTAAAGGATCTAAATGTTGTAGGTATGGATTTGGTTGAAGTATCGCCTGATTACGACCATTCGGGTATAACGTCGATTTTGGCTGCGAAATTGATTAGAGAGTCTATTCTATCATTCTTATGATAAGTTTATTTTAAAATAAGACCAGTTTTTAATAGTTGGTCTTATTTTTTTATAGAAATATTAACTTAACAAGAGTATAATATTAAGTAAAGGAGGAGTTTTAATGTCTAAGATAAAAATAACGGAGACTGTTTTAAGAGATGCACATCAATCATTGCTGGCAACTAGGATGACAACTGATGAAATGCTTCCTATAGCAGAGAAATTAGATGAAGTTGGCTTTTTCTCATTGGAAGCATGGGGCGGTGCTACATTTGATGCATGTATGAGATTTTTGAACGAAGACCCATGGGAAAGATTAAGACTTTTAAAGAAGGCGATTAAGAAGACGCCTCTTCAAATGTTGTTAAGAGGTCAAAATTTACTTGGATATAAACACTATCCTGATGATGTTGTAAATGAATTTATAATAAAATCTGTTGAAAATGGTATAGATATAATAAGAGTTTTTGATGCATTAAATGATGTGAGAAATTTAGAAGTGCCAATAAAATCTGCAAAAAGCGCAGGTGCTCATGTGCAGGCAGCTATTGTATATACAGTTAGTCCTGTACATAATACAGATCATTATTTGAAAGTGGCAAAGTCTCTTCAAGATATGGGTGTGGATTCCATATGTATTAAGGATATGTCTGGAATATTATCACCTTATGCTGCATACGATCTGATTAAATCTCTAAAAAGAGCACTTTACACGCCGATTCAACTGCATAGCCATTATACAGCAGGACTGGCTTCAATGACTTATTTAAAAGCCATAGAAGCTGGTGTAGACGGAGTTGATACAGCCATTTCTTCTCTTGCTTTAGGAACATCACAGCCAGCTACAGAATCAATTGTGGCTGCATTGAAAGATACAGAATATGATACAGGGTTAGATTTAAAATTGCTTGCTGAGATAGCTCAGTATTTTAATGTGGTTAAGCAAAATCACAAAAATGACAGCGATATGTCTTTGCTTATGTTTGTTGATGTTAAAGCATTAGAGAGCCAAATACCAGGGGGAATGTTATCGAATTTGGTTTCACAGCTAAAGCAGCAGAATGCATTAAACAAATATCAGGATGTCTTGAAAGAAGTTCCAAGGGTACGAGAAGATTTAGGATACCCTCCTCTTGTTACTCCAATGAGTCAAATGGTTGGAACTCAGGCTGTTTTAAATGTTATTACAGGAGAAAGATATAAAATAGTTCCTAAAGAAATTAAAGATTATGTCAAAGGTTTATACGGGATGCCACCAGCTCCAATTTCAGATTCTATACGAGAGAAAATAATTGGCGATGAAGAAATAATCTCAAATAGGCCAGCAGATTTACTAAGTCCTCAATTGGATGAATTTAAAAATGAGATAAAGGAATTTATAGAGCAAGATGAAGATGTTTTATCATATGCATTATTTCCTCAAGTAGCAAGAAGGTTTTTTGAGTATAGGCAAGCTAAAAAATACAAAATTGATTCAACATTATTGAATATCGAAGAGAGGGTTCACCCAATATAAACAAAAAAACTATAGGTATAAAACCTATAGTTTTTTTATCTTAAAAATAGTTGTGTAACACAATTTAAAAATAAACATAACATGTAATAGAAAAATGAAAGGGGGTTTTAACAATGTCTGATCCACAATATTACCCTGGACATTGTAGAACGACATATACAGTAAGGCCTGGAGATTCAATGTGGACCATAGCGAATATGTTTGGCATACCATTAGACTGCTTAATAAGAGCTAATCCACAGATACCGAATCCAAATTTAATATATCCGGGACAACAAATTTGTATACCAGCATATTGCCCGCCAGAGAGACATTGCAGAGAAATGTATATAGTAAGGCCTGGAGATTCAATGTGGACTATAGCTAATATGTATGGTATTCCATTAGACTGTTTAATAAGAGCTAATCCACAGATACCAAATCCAAACTTAATATATCCAGGTCAACAAATTTGTATACCACATCACTGCTGGTAAAATATAAAAATGTTGAGGTACCAAAGTATGGTATCTCAACATTTTACATGTACATAAATAACGTTTAAAAAATTGCTTTTAAATTTGATTATCTTTACTGGACCATTATCAATTTTTTCACCACATTTAAGGCAAAAAATATTTTTATTTTTAGTTATTTCTGAGTATGATTCGTCAAACCGTAATGATCCATACTTTATAAAGCTTTTCCAGCCAGTTTTACACAATTTACGCCTATTATCATAGTCAGCATAAACCCACTTTAATAATCTGTGAAAATGAAAAGGATATTTTGTATAACTGAGAAATCTCTTTGAAAGACCAAGAGATAATGCATAGTTTTCAAAAGTATTCTCTATTCGATCCTGAAGTGGATTCAATATTTTTGTGCTTTTGTAATTATAACCATTAGTTTTTAGATATTCTCTCAAATAGTCAAACATATAACCTCTGCAGACATGTATTTCCTCATTTTTGTCTACTTTCATTTGGTCTAAAAAACCGATTGAAATTTCAGCGGCTTTATGCAAATACAATTTTTTGCTAAAGTTATCCTCCGTATAGTATGTAAGAGGTATTATATCATAATGGTATTCATTAGTTTCGACTCTCATAACACCAATACATGTCCCACCGATTAAGCTTCCACTTCCAGCGTCATCAATCTGTATCACATTATCACTCCTTGCTTATATATTAATTTTATATTAAAATCATATTAATTATTCAGTACATGAATGTAATAATATAGTAGGAGGATGCGTATGAATGTTTTGCTGACAAACGATGATGGCGTTTTTTCTGATGGTATAAACCAATTGGCTGTTTTTTTAAAAGATTATTATAATGTTGTTGTCGTTGCACCTGATAGAGAAAGAAGTGCTGTGGGACATGCCATAACAATGCATAAACCTTTGAGGATTAATAAAATTAAAGATGATGATAACCTTAAAATTTTTTATGCAAATGGAACTCCGTCAGACTGTGTGAAACTGGGAATAGATGTGGTTATGGACAAAAAGCCAGATATTATAATTTCTGGTATTAATAATGGTTTCAATTTGGGTACAGATGTTTTGTATTCTGGGACAGTTTCGGCTGCAATGGAAGGCGCAATTAATGGTTATCCTTCGATTGCCATATCGCTGGAAGCCGGGACAAAATTATCAGACAAAGCGATGCTTTATATAAAAAAACTTATAGATAATGTTGTACAAAACGGTTTGCCAAAGAACTGTTTATTAAATGTAAACATACCGAATGTAAGTGGTGAATTTAAGGGTATAAAAATTACAAAATTAGGTCATCGAAATTATACTGAGAATTTTACAAAAAGAATCGATCCACGAGGTATGGATTATTATTGGCTGGCAGGAAAAGTTTTAGAAAATGCCAATGACGAAGATAGTGATATAATCGCTGTTAAAAACGGTTTTATCTCTATAACTCCAATACAACTCGACTTAACTATGTATAGCTTCATTGGTAATTTAAAAAATTGGGATATGTCTATCTGAATTTTTTGAAGCAAGAAATTTATCATTAAATTTATTGGCATTTTTTATTCATCGATTGCAGGATTTTTTGTTTACGTATAGAATACTTTATATGTGGTACTAATTTAAAATCAAACATAGAAAGGGTATAAACTATGGATAAAAATGCTGATATAATTAAAAGGATTCAAGATAATTATGCACAGTTAAGCAAAAGCCAAAAAATTATAGCAGAATATATAATAAACCATTATGATAAAGCTGCCTTTATGACTGCAGCAAAATTGGGCAATAGCATAAATATAAGTGAATCTACTGTAGTTAGATTTGCAAATACTTTAGGTTATGATGGCTATCCTGAGCTTCAAAGTGCTTTACAAGAATTAATAAAAAACAAACTTACTACTGTTCAAAGGCTTGAAATGACAGATGAAACAGATGAAGTTTCTATTTTGAACAATGTGTTAAAATCTGATATAGAAAATATCAAAGCCACAAAAGAAGAAATAGATAAAAATTCATTCAAGGAAGTGGTTGATAATATCTTTAAGGCAAAGAGAATATACATAATCGGTTTTAGAAGTTCTACTGCCATTGCCGAGTATTTAGGTTTTTATCTGAATTTGATACTTGAGAATGTAATATTAGTAAAACCCGGCATATCTGATGTTTTTGAACAAATGCTTAGAGTAAATTCAGAGGACTTAGTAATTGGTATAGGATTTCCAAGGTATTCAAAAAGGACATTGGAAGTTATGAAATATGCTAAATCTCAAAATGCAAAAATAGTTGCCATTACAGACAGTCTTATATCACCGCTTACTGAAATTGCCGATGAAATACTTTTGGCCAAGAGTAATATGGCATCATTTGTTGATTCATTAGTTGCCCCATTGAGTCTTATAAATGCACTGATCGTTTCTGTCGGTATTAGAGAGAAAGATAAGATAACAGATACATTTGAAAAATTAGAAAATATTTGGAATGAATACGGAATATATTTGTCGAAGAATATTTAATTCTATAAGAGTCTAATAAGGCCTTAATTGATTTGCAGGAGGTTTATTGATGTCTACTAGATTGTTTATCGTACGGCATGGTGAAACGTTATGGAATAGGCAAAAAAAAATTCAAGGTGCAAGTGATACTCAACTTTCTGATGAAGGAATGAAGCAAGCTTACTTGTTGTCTCAAAGATTAAAAAATGAAATAATAGATGTGATTTTTTCCAGTGATTTAGACAGAGCATATAAAACAGCAACTTTTATTGCAAAAAACTTTAACTTAGATGTTATAAAATTGCCAGAGCTTAGAGAGATATCGTTCGGTGTTTGGGAAGGGCTTACGGTAGATGAGATAGAAAAATCATATAAGGAATTGTATCATACGTGGAAAACTAATCCGCCAGAAGCTAAAATTGAAGGCGCTGAGACGTTAAAAGCTGTGCAAGATAGGATATTGAATGCCACGAATAAAATCATAGAACAATATAAAAATAAAAATATACTAATCGTGTCACATGGAACAACAATCAAAGCTTTAATTTTAGGTATGCTAAATTTGGATTTAAGTTTTTATCCTAAAATAAGACAAGACAATACAGCATTAAATATAATAGATGTAAAAGATGATGGAAATTGCGTTTTAGTTCTGCTGAACGATACATGTCATTTAAGGGAGCGATAATAATTGAAAAAAGTCTTTGTAATTGGCTGTGGCCCTTCAGGAATGATGGCTGCCATAATGAGTTCTCTAAAAGGCAATGAAGTTGTAATTTTTGAAAAAAATGATAGACCAGGGAAGAAACTCATGATAACAGGAAAAGGCAGATGTAATATAACAAATTCAGCTTCAATAAAAGAAATTATTGAAAATACGCCAACAAATGGCAAATTCCTTTATAGTGCTTTAAATGGCTTTTCTAATGCTGATTTAATTGATTTTTTTAACAAGAATGGTTTAATGACTAAAGTTGAAAGAGGAGGAAGAGTATTTCCCGTTTCAGATAAAGCAATTGATGTACTGGATGTCCTTTTAAGGCTCATTAAAGAAAATCATATTGAAATTAGATTCAATAGCAAAGTTACTGATATACTGATTGATGGTAAATGTGTCAAAGGAATAATTGTTAATGGCAAAAAAGAATTTTGCGACAGTTTAATACTGGCATCTGGCGGAAAATCTTATCCTTCTACAGGCTCAACTGGAGATGGGTATGATATGGCAAAAAAATTGGGCCACAAAATAGTAGAGCCACATCCAGCATTAGTCCCTCTTGTAACCTTCGAAGATGTCAGTGAAATGATGGGATTAACACTTAAAAATATTAATGCTAAATTGTGTATAAATGGCAAATTAGTTAGAGAAGAATTTGGTGAAATGCTGTTTACACATTTTGGATTATCAGGTCCTGTAATATTGACACTAAGCAGCTTTTTTAAAACTGTTGAAGATGGAGATGTTGTAATAAAAATTGATTTAAAGCCTGCTTTAAATCATGAGAAGCTGGATGAAAGGCTTCAAAGAGATTTTAAAAAATATTCTAAAAAAGAGTTGAAGAATTCTTTGAATGATTTGCTTCCACGTTCATTGATACCTTATGTGATAAGGGTAAGCTCTTTAAATCCTGATAAAAGAGTTTCAGAATTATCAAAAGCGGAACGAGGTGCTTTAGTAAATGTTATAAAGGATCTCGCATTTCGCATAAAATCTAAGCGATCTATAAATGAGGCCATAATTACTTCTGGAGGAGTAAGCACTAAAGAAATAAATCCTAAGACGATGGAATCGCGGCTTATTAAAGGACTTTTTTTTGCCGGTGAAATAATTGATGTAGATGCATTGACTGGCGGTTTCAACCTACAAATTTCTTTTTCTACTGGTTATTTAGCAGGAATAAATTCCTGAAAATAAACCTTCTTTGCATTTTCTTATATATTTTGCATAAAATATATAAGAATGCATAAGGAGGATTATTATGGGAAAAAGAGTCAAAAAATCAGCGCGCGTATATTATTTGAGCTTTGACAATATGATAGCCTTTTTTGTCATATTGGGCTTTTTAACTATGGTAGTGACCCAAGTATTAATGTTAAATGATAACATTAGGGTTTTTTTAAATTCTACAGAAAAGATAGAAGGTATAAACATAAACACATATCTATCAAATGATGGAACATTGGAATTGGAATTAATTAATTTGGATAAGGCACCAAAGGCTTTTATATTGATAAATGGAGATCCAAAGTACAGCTTTAAGGAGAAAAAATTAAAAATCAACATAAAACAAGGCGATCTCATTGAAATGGATGGGACAAACTACAATCAAGCATTATATGTTAAAGTAATTGATTCAAGCGACAATGTAATAGAACCACAGAAGACAGCAGTCATAAAAGTCAACGGCGATATAGAAGTCATTGGCAGAGTGAGATTGAGATGATATTGTTATAACACGATTTTTACTATATAATTTATAAAGAAAGAAAAACGGAAAGGAGATTGATGTCTTATAAAAGCCATTAGAGGAGCAATAACAACTGAAAATACTAAAGAAGCAATTTTTCATGACACAATTTCTTTAATTGACGAAATTTTCCGCATCAATAAAATAAAAAGCAGTGATGTTATATCTATATTTTTTACTGCTACAAAGGACATTGATGCAGCTTATCCTGCAGAAGCATTAAGACATAATGGAATTTCGAATATTCCAATGATGTGTTTTCAAGAAATGAACGTAAAGAAAAGTCTTGAGAAATGTATCAGAGTCGTAGTATTTATTAATTGTGAAGATGATAAAGAAGTTAAGCACATATACATGAAAAATGCTAAATTGTTGCGATTGGACTTATTAAATATTAAGGTTGCAATTGACGGCCCGGCTGGTGCAGGAAAAAGTACAGTTGCTAAGGAACTGGCAAAAAAACTAAACTTTACTTACATCGATACAGGGGCTATGTATAGAGCTTTGACGTATAAAGCGGTAATTGAAAATATCAACATAGAAGATAAAAATAAAATAGTAGAATTGGCTTCCAATATTGATATTGAGTTGAAAAACGATAAGGTATTGTTAGATGGTATGGATGTTACAAGCGAAATTAGGACACCATCTATTTCTGAAAAAGTATCATATATTTCAATGATACCAGAGGTAAGAGAAGTAATGGTAAAGCTGCAAAAAAGGCTATCAGATAAGGGTAGCGTCGTAATGGACGGCAGAGATATAGCGACAGTTGTAATGCCGGATGCACAATTTAAATTCTTTTTGACTGCCAGTCCTGAAATTAGGGCAATGCGTAGATACAATGAATTGACAAGCAAGAAAATACCTGTTAAGTATGATGATATATTAAATGATATACAAAAAAGAGATAAGAATGATACTGAAAGAGATGTTGCACCATTAAAAAAGGCTGATGATTCTATTGTTATTGACACTACAAACATGAGTATTGATGAAGTAGTAAACAAAATGTACAATATTATAGCTAATGGGTAAAGGGGGTATCTCATGTTTTATTATATAGCCAAATACATCGTTCTTTTTATTATAAATATAATTTTTAGAATAGAGGTAGATGGCTACGAAAATATTCCTGCTAATGGTCCTGTGATTATATGCCCTAATCATATAAGCTTTTTAGATCCACCAATTGTTGGCGCCATTTTTACCAGAAGAATTTTTTTTATGGCAAAGGCCGAGCTTTTCAAAAATCCTTTATTTAGATTCATATTAAGCAAAGGATTAGGCGCTTTTCCGGTGAAAAGAGGCACATCAGATTTAACCGCTATAAAAATTGCTTTAAATCATTTAAAAAAAGGACATGCTATTGGTATTTTCCCAGAAGGAACCAGAAGCAAAACTGGCCAATTGCAAAAAGCCGAGCCTGGTGTATCGCTTTTATCGGTAAAAGGGAAAGCACCTGTCTTACCGGTCGGGATAAAGTCAAATTATAAACTTTTTTCAAAAGTGACAATAAAGATCGGTAAACCTATTTATTTTGAAGAGTATCAAAATGTACATTTAACATCTCAAGATATGGCAAATATTGGTGAAAAGATTATGCTGGAAATTTCAAAGTTAATTTAGGAGGAAACAATGAAAATATTGATAGCTGACAACGCGGGATTTTGTTTTGGGGTAAAAAGGGCAGTCAAGATGGCCTATGATCAAGTGAATAATAGTGATGATTCTAAGACCTATTCATATGGAGAGCTTATTCATAACCCGCAAGTTGTAAAAGACCTTGAAGACAAAGGAATTAAGACTATAGAACACATCGATGAATTAGATGAAAATAGCAAGATACTTATTAGGACACATGGTATACCTGAAAAAATTTATGATGAATTGAAAAAGAAAAAAGTAGAAATAATCGATATGACTTGTCCTTTTGTAAAAAGAGTCCAAAAAATAGTCAATGGATACTATAAGAAAGGATATTCTATTGTTATAATAGGGGATAGAAATCATCCGGAAGTTATAGGTGTAAATGGATGGTGTAATAATTCAGCTTATGTTATCCAATCAACTGATGATGTAAATTCATTGCCTTTTTTAGATAAAGCCTGTGTTGTTGCGCAGACAACTATAACACAAAAAATGTGGGAAGATATCTTGGCTTTGTTGCATCTTAAAGTCAAAGAATTAATATCATATAATACAATATGCGACGCTACCAATAAAAGGCAATCATCTGCTGAAAAAATATCTAAAGAAGTAGATATGATGATCGTCATAGGTGGAAAGAATAGCTCTAATACGCAAAAATTAAAAAAAATATGTGAAAAGAATTGTGATAAAACTGTACAAGTTGAGAGTGCTGATGAAATTGATTTGATTACTCTAAAAGACGTTAAAACAGTCGGCATTACTGCTGGTGCATCTACTCCAGATTATTTAATACAGGAAGTCATTGATAAGATTACAAGTGGAAGAAAGGAAGAATAAAAATGGATGATTTTATGAATGAATACACTTTTAATGAGATCCATGCCGGTGATATAGTAAAAGGTAAAATCATTAAAATACTTAACGATGGAATTATAGCGGATATCGGATATAAATCTGATGCATTTGTTCCTAAATCGCAATTGTCACTTAATCCAAACATAAGAATAAGCGATGATTTTAATGTAGGAGATGAAATCAATCTATATATAATAAAAAGAGAAGATGAAAATGGTGATGTTTTAGCTTCAAAGGTAAAAGCAGACACCGAATTAGCTGAAGAAAGATTAAATACATCATTTAAAAATGGAGATATATTAAATGGAAAAATAATTGAAGTAGTAAAAGGGGGTGTTGTTGCCGAAGTATTAGGAGTTAAAGCATTTATACCAGCATCACAACTTGATATGCATTATGTGGATGATTTAAACTCATATTTAGGAGAAAAAATTGAAGTAAAAATCATTGATTATATTCCAAGCAAAAAATTAGTTGCATCAAGGAGAATCGTTTTAGAAGAAGAAAAAAGCAAAAAGAAAGAAACTTTGCTAAAGAACATACGAGAAGGGCAAGTTATCAACGGCGTAGTAAGATCAATTGCAAAATTTGGTGTCTTTGTTGATTTAGGTGGTATTGATGGTTTGATTCCATTAAGAGAAATTTCTTGGAGTAAAAATGTGAATATAAATGATGTATTGCATATTGGCGATAGAGTAGATGTTTATGTTGATAAAATAGATCAAGAAAAAATAACGCTAAATTTGAAAAAGCTTTTTCCAGATCCGTGGGTGAATATTAATGAGAAGTTTAAAGTTGGAGATATTATATTGGGTATTATAACAAATGTGACTACATTTGGTGCTTTTGTAGAGATTTCCGAAGGGTTAGAGGGGTTAGCGCACAAAAATGATTTAATAAAAAATGTCAAAGAGTATAAAATAGGGGACGAAATTACAGTCGAAATAATTAGCTTTGACTCAGAAAAGAAAAAGTTAAGCTTGAAGGAAGTTGAAAAAAACAGTGAATCTTATGACTTAGAAAGAGAAGAATTAAATGTAACAATAAAGGATAGAATACAAAACATAAATAATTATTCATAGGTGTTATGTAAAATACCTTGACAAAAGACAAAAATCTGATAAAATTTATCTTATTGAATATCTATACTTTTAAAATGCGAGGAGGCAAGATAAAAGAATGAATGCTTTGGGTCGCCACATACTGGCAGAGATTTATGGTTGCGATGAAAATGTTCTTGATGATTGTGAATTAATAGAAGACATAATGGTAAAAGCAGCTATAGAAGCAGGTGCCGAAGTCCGTGAAGTTGCTTTCCATAAATTTAGCCCCCAGGGCGTTAGTGGAGTCGTTGTTATTTCTGAATCACATATAACAATTCATACTTGGCCGGAATTAGGGTATGCAGCTGTTGATGTGTTTACGTGTGGAGATAATGTAAATCCGTGGAATGCATGTAATTATTTAACCAAGATGTTGAAGGCGAAGAATATGACTGCTACTGAAGTAAAAAGAGGGGTTTTTGAACAACCTGTCAAAGTTGTAAATTTGTAATTTGCAAAAAAAATTATTTTATGTATATTTGACAATTTATGTGTTAATAATATTAATGAACCTCACAAAATACATTGAGACCCCCTTTACATCATTTGAGTGGCTAAGTTTAGCCACTTTTTTTATCATGGTTAGACACTTGGAGGTGTACTTGATTTGAATTATGACGAGTTTTTGCAGAAAATATTTAATTTAACCGGTATAGATTTATCTCTTTATAAAGAAAAACAAATGAAGAGAAGAGTCGATTCGTTTATTGCAAATAACAATTGTAAAAATTACGATGTTTTTTATGAGATACTAACTAAGGATACGAAAATTTACAGAGAGTTTTTGAAATATATTACGATAAATGTGACAGAGTTTTTTAGAAATTTAGAACAATGGATGATTTTAAAAAACGAAATATTACCTAAAATTATCAAAAAGAACATGAAGATTTGGAGTGCTGCTTGTTCTACAGGTGAAGAAGCATATAGCCTTGCTATGTTGCTATCAGATTTTATAGATTTAAGAGAAATCAACATCATTGCTACTGATATTGATGATGTAGTGCTTGAGAAAGCAAAAAAGGGGATTTATAACAATAAAAGTATTGAAAAAATTCCAGAAGAATATATGAAATATTTTACTAAATTAGATGAAAATAATTTTGTTATTTCTGAAGAGTTGAGAAAAAATATTGTGTTTAAAAAGCACAATTTGTTACTTGATAAATATCCAGATAGCGTAGATTTGATTGTATGTAGAAATGTATTAATATATTTTAATGATAAGGCTAAAGAAGAAATTTATAAAAAATTTTATTCTAGCTTGAGTTCAAATGGAATCCTCTTTGTGGGAAGCACAGAACAAATCATTTTTCCTTACAAATATAATTTTGCTCCAATAAAAACTTTTTTTTACAAAAAAATTTCTAAGTGAAATCGAGCTTAATTTTGCATTGTTCTTATAGTATAATATTATTTGAATTAGTGTAAGTCTTTATAGATAAATACAAATATAAGCATTTACAATAGATTTTATTTTGCGGAGGTATGCATCTGATGAGTGAAAGAAAAGAGATTATAGTTACAGAAGAAGACATAAAAAAACAAAAAGATATAATAAATCAAATGGCTATTTTAAATAAAGATAAATATTTGAAATTTCACATAGAAACATATGGATGTCAGATGAACGTCCATGATTCAGAAAAATTAGCCGGCATGTTAACAGAAATGGGATACCAACATACTGATAATTTAGAGGATGCTGATGTCATACTTTTTAATACTTGCTGTGTCAGACAACATGCGGAAATAAGAATTTTTGGAAGAGTATCTCAGCTTAAAGAGCTTAAACAAAGAAAACCAAACATTATTTTAGGCATTTGCGGATGTATGATGCAGGAAAAAGAAGTTGTAGAGGCAATTAGAAAGGATTATCCATATATTGATATGGTTTTTGGGACGCATAATTTGTTTAAGTTCCCAGAACTTTTACAGGAAGCACTAAATTCCGATACAACAGTTATAGATATTTGGGATGATAATAGCAATATTGTAGAAGATATTCCTATAAGGCGCGCAGAAGGTTTAAAGGCATGGGTAAATATCATATATGGATGCAATAATTTCTGCACGTATTGTATTGTGCCGTATGTGCGTGGAAGAGAAAGAAGCAGAGAACCGAAAGATATAATAGATGAAATAAAGTCTTTAGCCGATGATGGATTTAAAGAAATAACATTGCTTGGCCAAAATGTAAATTCTTATGGCAATGATTTATCGCAAAAGGTGGATTTTGCCGATCTTTTGTGTATGATAAACAACATAAATGGCATTGAGAGAATCAGGTTTATGACTTCACATCCAAAAGATATTTCTGACAAATTAATTTTTGCCATAAGGGATTTGGATAAAGTATGCGAGCATTTGCATTTGCCTGTACAGTCTGGAAGCAATAGAATTCTTGAGAAAATGAATAGAAAGTATACGAGAGAAAGGTATTTAGAAATAATAGAAAAACTAAGAAATAATATACCGGATATTGCAATAACAACAGATATTATAGTAGGCTTTCCGGGAGAAACAGATGAAGACTTTCAAGATACATTAGATCTTGTAAAAAAAGTCAAATATGATTCTGCGTATACATTTATTTACTCAAAGCGAAAGGGTACAGTAGCAGAAAAGATGCCTGATCAAGTAGATGAAGATATTAAGCATAAGAGACTTGAAGAACTGATAAAACTGCAAAACTCAATAAGTATAGAAAAAAACAATGAGATGAATGGAAAGATTGTAGAAGTGTTAGTTGAGGGAACCAGCAAACGAGACAGTGATAAGCTTACTGGGAGAACGAGGACAAATAAGATTGTCCATTTCAAAGGAGAACCTAACTTAATAGGTAAATTTGTCGATGTTAAAATAATTGAAACAAAGGCTTGGACTATGCAAGGTGAGTTAATAAGTGAATAAATATAATAAAAATATTATCATTGAAAAAGCAATAGAATTAGGAAAAAGTTTGGCGGATTCTGACGTTATCAGCGAATTAAGGGATGCAGAGATTGCATTTTTAAATGATAAAGAAGCACAATTACTTCTTTCAAAGTTGAAAAAGTATGAAAAAAATGGGAAACAAGGCGTCGAGTTGAACTATCTTAAAGAAGAATTATTTGAATTAGATAGTTATAAGAGACTGATAAATGCACAGAAAGCTTCTAAAGAGTTAATGACTGAGATAAACAGTATATTGAATTTTTATATAAATGGTATAGACCATAAGTGTGATAAAAATTCTTGTGGGAATTGTCATAGGCATTGTGCAAATTGAGTTTTGACTTATCCATAAAATTGGAGGTAGTTTTAATGCCGTATACTCCTATGATGGAACAATATTTAAAAATAAAAGAGAAGTACAAAGATTCGATTTTATTTTTTCGGATCGGTGATTTTTATGAAATGTTTTTTGATGATGCAGTAATTGCATCAAAAGAATTGGAAATAGTTTTGACAGGTAAAGATTGTGGACAAGAAGAAAGAGCACCAATGGCTGGAGTGCCGTTTCATGCCGCAGATTTTTATATAGATAAACTAGTCAAAAAAGGATATAAAGTAGCAATTTGTGAACAGTTGGAGGATCCTGCTTATGCCAAAGGATTGGTAGAAAGAGATGTCATACGAGTTTTTACTCCAGGTACTGTAATAAACACAAATTCATTAGAGGAGAAAAGCAATAATTACCTTTTATCTATATTTAAAGAAGGAGACGGCTATGGATTGTCTTTTGTTGATGTGTTGACAGGAGAATTATTTGTGACACAAATTACAAAGTGTAACGATATAAGAAAAATATACGACGAAATAATGAGATACAGTCCTTCTGAAATAATAGCCAATAATGATTTTTTTGAATTAAAAAGATTAGTGAAAATTTTAAATTCAAGTAAAGTTTTTATAAACAAATATGATAAAGTATTAAATAATGCAGAAGATGTAATAATAACTCAATTTAACAAGTCACTGAAAGATTTAAAATTAGAGAGGAAAAAATATGCAATAAAATCTTTAGCATCTGTTCTTTTGTACTTAAAAGAAATGCAGAAGGTTGAATTAAACCAATTAAACAATTTAACTTATTATGAAGACAATTCTTTCATGTTGCTTGATAATAACACAATAAGAAACTTGGAAATCATATATTCAATAAATAGAGATCATTCTAAAAGTGGAACTTTACTCAGTGTATTAGATCAAACTGTTACACCTATGGGGGGAAGATTACTTAAAAGATGGTTAGAAGAACCCTTAATAGATGTAGAAAAAATCAATTATCGATTGGATTCTGTTTCGGAATTATACAATGATTATAAAGGGCGATTGGATATTAGAGATATTTTAAAGGGGATTTATGATTTAGAAAGGCTTTCCAGCAAATTAGTTTATCAAAATATAAATGCAAAAGATCTTTTATCTATAAAGATCTCAATTGAAAGGCTTCCTAAGTTAAAACAATTGCTTGATAAGTACAATTCTAATTATTTAAAAGAGATATTTAGTAAGTTAGATACATTGCAAGATATACATGATTTAATCGATAAATCAATTAAAGATGATCCATCTTCTAATGTTAAGGAAGGAAATATCATAAAAGATGGTTTTGATAAAAATATTGATGAATTAAGAAGAGCATCGATAGACGGTAAATCATGGATAGCAAACCTTGAAGCATATGAGAAAGAAAAAACCGGCATAAAAACATTAAAAATTGGTTATAATAAAGTATTTGGTTACTATATTGAAGTATCAAAATCATATATTTCATCTGTTCCCGAAAATTATATTAGAAAGCAGACACTTGCTAATGCTGAGAGGTATATTACTCCAGAACTTAAAGAAATAGAAGAAAAAATTCTTGGTGCAGAAACTAAGCTTGTAGAGATGGAGTATGAAATATTTGACCGTATAAGAGAGCAGATAAAAAATGAGATATATCGAATACAGATGACGTCCAGATATATAGCTATTTTAGATGTTCTCGTTTCTCTGGCGACAGTGGCAGAAACAAATAATTATGTTAAGCCTGTGGTAAATAGCAGTGACAGGATTGTAATAAAAGATGGAAGACACCCAGTCATTGAAACGATTATGGATGACTCTTTTATATCAAATGATATCGAAATTGATGGCAAAAAACCTATCATGATTATAACAGGGCCAAATATGGCCGGAAAATCTACTTACATGCGGCAAGTTGCATTAATTGTTTTGATGGCTCAAATTGGCAGCTTTGTTCCTGCATCTTATGCTGAAATAGGTGTTGTCGATAGGATTTTTACAAGAGTAGGTGCTTCTGATGATTTGTTTTCCGGGCAAAGTACTTTTATGGTGGAAATGAATGAGGTATCAATAATATTAAATTCTGCCACAAAAAACAGTTTAATTATACTTGATGAAGTTGGACGTGGTACAAGCACTTATGACGGTATGAGCATAGCATGTGCTATTCTTGAATACATTCATGATAAAATAAAGGCAAAAACTATGTTTGCAACACATTATCATGAATTAACTAATTTAGAAGACAAGCTAGATGGAATTAAAAATTATAATATCTCTGTTGAAGAAACGGATGATGAAATAATTTTTTTGCGAAAGATAATACCTGGTGCGGCAGATAAAAGCTATGGCATTCAGGTTGCAAAATTAGCTGGACTGCCGGATGAAGTCATTCAAAATGCGAAAAAAATATTGAATAATTTAGAGAATAGCGACTTAGAAGTGGCCACTACATTTATGCCTACTCAGATTGATATATTCAGCTTAGAAAAAGAAACGTTGATAGAAGAAATAGTTGACTTAGATATAGAAAATATTACACCTATACAAGCTTTAAATTATTTATACGATTTAAAGAAAAAAGCCCTTTCATTAAGGATGTGATCTCAATGAATAAAATCAACCTTTTAGATGATGAGTTGATAAATAAAATTTCTGCTGGTGAAGTTGTTGAAAGACCAATGTCTATAGTTAAAGAACTTGTAGAAAATTCAATAGACGCAGATAGTAAGAACATTACAATTGAAATAATAGATGGTGGAATACCTTACATAAAGGTTTTAGATGATGGTTGCGGTATGAATGAAATTGATGCTGTTTTAGCTTTTGGGCGTCATGCTACAAGCAAGATAAAATCAACAGATGATCTTTTTAACATAGGGACATTAGGGTTTCGCGGTGAAGCATTAGCAAGTATTGCGTCTATATCAAAAGTTTTGTTAAAGACTAAGGAAGAAAATTCCTTGTATGGAACTTTGATTAATGTTGAAGGTGGAAAAATTTTAAAAAAAGTTAAGTGCGGATGCGAGAAGGGCTGTAGCGTTGAAGTAAAAGATGTGTTTTACAATACACCAGCAAGGAGAAAGTTTTTAAAGCGACCATCTACAGAGGCAATGTATATAACAGATATGGTAGCTAAAATTGCCCTTTCAAGGCCGGACATATCATTTAAATACATAAAAGATAAAAGAATGGAATTTATGACGTCTGGAAATAATTCTGTCAATGAGGTCATTTTAAGGCTTTATGGTGACGAATTGTATTCAAATTTGATAGAGACTGAATACAATGATGAATATATGAATATAAAAATATTTTTATGTAAGCCTTCATATACAAGAGGAAATCGAAACATGCAAATTTTATTTGTCAATGGAAGGTTTGTAAAAAACAAGATCTATACAACTGCTGTTGAAGAAGCATATAAAACATTGATTCCAGTAAATAGATATCCTGTTGCGATTACGTATTTAAATATTGATCCTAAAAATATAGACGTAAATGTTCATCCAACAAAATTAGAAGTTAAATTTTCAGACGAAAAGGAAATTTTTGACTCTATATACAAAAGTATAAAAAATGCTTTAAATAGATCAAATCTTATTCCAACTATTAGACATGATATGTTTACATATGCAGATATCACAGAAAATAAAGTAGAAGAAAAATCTAATCCGAAACAGCTTAATATGATAGAAGAAGAGTCAACTAATAAAATATTAGAAGTCTATCCAAATAACAAAAGTTTAGTATCCAACGTAAAGGAAAGCAGCGAAAAGGCTTATTTTGATTACAATGATGTCAATGCTTTCAACAAAGAAATCGAAAATACGCACATAGAAAATTTTAATACATTGCCTGATGAACGTGATGATTATAAAATCGTTGGTGTGATTTTTTCAACTTATATAATTGTAGAAAAAGACGACGTGATATACTTAGTAGATCAACATGCTGCGCATGAAAGGATATTGTATGAAAAGTTTATGAACATGTATAATAATGTTCAGGGAAAACAGACAACTATCCCCATTCTGATAAATATTGAACCTGGTGATGATGTTATAATTAATGAGAACATAGAATTATTTAATAAATTGGGTTATAAATTTGAAAGTTTTGGAAATAATTCAATTATATTAAGAGAAGTGCCGGTTGTATTAGGTCAGCCAGAATCAAGACAACTATTCATTGACATAATTGATAAATTGAAAAGAGATGATTTTAACAAAGACATTAATTTAAAAGAGGAAACAATAATAATGATGGCTTGCAAA
The DNA here is from genome assembly GCF_002102475.1 of Thermoanaerobacterium sp. PSU-2. Taxonomy (NCBI): domain Bacteria; kingdom Bacillati; phylum Bacillota; class Clostridia; order Thermoanaerobacterales; family Thermoanaerobacteraceae; genus Thermoanaerobacterium; species Thermoanaerobacterium sp. PSU-2. The sequence continues at coordinate 60,399 of NZ_MSQD01000002.1, forward strand.
AAGGCAGTTAAAGCAATGGACAGTTTATCAAAAGAGGAGATTACCTCCTTATTTAATGATTTAAAAGTTACTGAAAATCCCTATACGTGTCCACATGGGCGGCCGGTAATAGTATCGATAAAAAAATATGAATTAGAAAAAATGTTTAAAAGGATCATGTAAGAGGTGTTTCAATGGCAATACCATTATTAATAATCGTAGGACCAACTGCTTCAGGAAAGTCAAGATTATCTATAGAAATTGCTAAATTTTATAATGGTGAAATAATATCTGCTGATTCGATGCAGATATATAAATATATGAATATTGGAACTGCTAAAGTAACAGATGAAGAAAGACAAGGTATACCACATTATATGATAGATATAGTTGAACCAAACGTTAAATTTAGTGTCGCTGAATACGAGAAAATGGCTAAACCATTGATAGATGATATTTTTAAAAGAGGGAAATTACCAATTGTTGTTGGCGGTACAGGCTTATATGTGGATTCATTGATTTACATAATGAATTTTTCAGAGTATATTGGCAATGATGATTTTAGATCTGCCCTAAAAAATATAGCGTCTGTTTTAGGCAATGAATATTTATTTGAAAGGTTAAAAATGATCGACCCTAAAACTTATTCTAAACTTCATCCAAATGACTTAAGAAGAGTCATTAGAGCTTTAGAGGTTTACCAATTTACCGGGATACCAATTTCTGTTTATCAGGAATTAAGCAATAAGCGCGTCAATCCAGACTACAATGCCATAATGATAGGTTTAAATTACAGAAATAGAGAAACTTTGTATAAAAAAATTGATGATAGAGTAGATGCGATGATAAAAAATAATTTAATAGATGAAGTGGTAAATTTGCTAAAAATAGGGTATAATAAGTATGGTACATCTATGCAGGCTTTAGGGTATAAAGAAATTGTAGAATATCTGGAGGGAAAAGTTTCATTAGAAGAAGCAATTGCTGATTTAAAAACGAAGACAAGGAGGTATGCAAAAAGGCAGATAACATGGTTTAAAAGTTATGAAACCATAAATTGGTTTTATGTTGATGATTATAGTAGCTTTGAAGATCTTGAAAAAAATATTATTTCTTTTTTAGCAGGAAAATTAAAATTTAAGTAGAATATAAATAATTATTAACAACAATAGAAGGGGGATGGCTATATGAATCAAAAAACAGCTATCAATTTACAGGATATTTTTTTAAATCAGGTAAGAAAAGAACATATTGCTGTAACAGTTTATCTGATTAATGGCTTTCAGTTAAAAGGCATGGTTAAAGGTTTTGACAATTTTACGGTTGTTTTGGAAACAGATAATAAACAACAGCAGCTTATATACAAACACGCTGTTTCTACAATAACTCCTTTAAAGCCAGTAATTTTTACAACGACTGAGAAGGATGAAAAGCAGCAATAATGTAAGAAAACGCAAAAACAGTATTAGAATAGCTAATACTGTTTTTAAATATTGGAGGTATATGTTTATGAAAATTGGATTTATAGGAACCGGTAATATGGGGACAGCTTTAATCAACGGCTTAATAAATTCTGAGTTTGCCACTGCAAATGATATATATGCCTATGATATTTCGTATGACAAACTTTTAAAATTAAAGGATGAATTAAGCATAAACATATCTAAAAGCAATGTCGATGTGATAAATGAGTGTGATGTTGTTATTTTAGCAATAAAGCCAAATTTATATGATAGCGTCTTGGAAGAAATAAAAAACGATGTAGATGAAAATAAAATTATTATTATAATTGCCCCTGGAATTAGTATTGATCACGTAAAGAGCATTTTAAATAAAGGGAAGATAGTGCGTACAATTCCCAATACACCGGCTTTGATTGGAGAAGGTATTACAGCTATATCGTATCCTGAAGATATATCTTCTAATGATAAAGAAATAGTTGAGAAAATATTCAAATCATGTGGAGAAATAGTTGAGATAAAAGAAAATCTAATAGATGCGGCAATGGCAATATCAAGTTGTAGCCCAGCTTACGTGTACATGTTTATTGAAGCTTTATCTGACGCTGGTGTATCGTTAGGTTTACCGAGAGATGTAGCCTACAAATTGTCTTCAAAAGCTGTTTCGGGTTCTGGTAGTATGGTTTTAAAAACAGGTTTTCATCCTGGCTATTTAAAAGATATGGTTACATCACCATCTGGAACTACAATACAAGGTGTCAGGACTTTGGAAAGGTACGGATTAAGAAGTGCTGTTTTTGAAGCTGTAATTTCATCTTTTGAAAAAGTAAAGGGAAACAAACAATGATAAATATGTCTGATGTTACTATATATACTGATGGCGCTTGTAGTGGTAATCCTGGTCCAGGTGGCTGGGGAGCAATTTTGATTTATAAAGACATAATAAAAGAAATATCAGGCTACGAAGAAAATACCACTAATAACAGAATGGAATTGACAGCCGCTATAGAAGCTTTAAAAATGCTAAAAAGGCCTTGTAATGTAAATTTATATAGCGATAGTAGTTACTTAATAAATGCATTTAATCAAAAATGGATAGACAATTGGCTGAAAAGAGGCTGGATTAAGTCTGATAAGGCTCCTGTGGAAAACAAAGACCTGTGGCTTAAATTATTAGATTTATCATCGATACATAATATTAAATGGATTAAAGTCAAAGGACATGCTGATAATGAATACAATAATAGATGTGATAAACTGGCCACTGATGAGATAAAAAAACATCAAATTGGAGTTATAAAATAATTTTTTAAATCAACACCCAATTATACGAAATAACTATTTCGTATAATTGGGTGTACATAAAGTTTATAGAGGTGAATTTTTGACATGTTTATCTCAACTAAAGATAATTTAGAATTACCTCCTATTCTTGAAGAATTCTTAAACTATTTTTCTACTATAAAAGCTAGATCACCTAATACTGTTAAAGCCTATTTATACGATTTAATTTTGTTTTTCAGATTTATAAAGGTTAGAAAAAATCTATGCTCTGATTCGGATTTTGATAACATCGATATTAGCGATATTGATATCTCTCTCATTGAGTCGATCGATTTAAATGATTTGTATGCTTTTTTATCTTTTGTCACACATGAAAGATCTAATACTCCTCCAGCCCGCGCTCGCAAAGTTGCAAGTTTAAGATCTTTTTATAATTACCTATACGCAAAAAGAAAAATAATAACAAAAAACCCTGCTTTGGAATTAGAGTCACCTAAGCTTGGCATTAGACAGCCTGTATATTTGACATTAGATGAAAGTGTAAAATTATTAAACTCTATTGATGGAGAATTTAAAGAGCGGGATTACGCCATAATCACCTTGTTCTTAAATTGTGGACTTAGACTGTCAGAATTAGCAAATATAAATATTAGCGATATTAAAGATGATAAACTTACTGTTATTGGAAAAGGAAACAAACAGAGGACTGTTTACCTTAATGATGCGTGTATAAATGCCATAAACGATTATTTAAAAGTTAGGCCACATGACGGCGTTAAAGACAAAAAGGCATTGTTTTTAAGCAAAAGATTGCAAAGGATAAGCATTAAGACTATACAATACATCGTTAAAAAACATTTAAAAGACGCTAATCTTGATGGCAAAAAGTATTCTACTCATAAACTTAGGCATACGGCAGCGACACTTATGTACAGATATGGAAAGGTTGATATCAGAACATTACAAAGGTTATTAGGACATTCTAACGTATCAACTACACAGATATATACACACGTTGATGACAGTCAACTGAGAGACGCTGTAAGTAAGAATCCCCTCTCTGAATTGAATATTGATAATAAGAACTAATGTTTGATTAAATTGTGCCTTTGTGTTATAATAAAGAAAAATTTGGAGGGGTCTAATCGTGAAAGATGTATCTAAAATAAGCATTAAGCAACAAGAGATAATTGATTTTATAAAGAGTGAAATTAAACGCAAAGGATATCCACCATCGGTTAGAGAAATTGGGAAAGCTGTGGGCTTGCGTTCTACATCAACAGTTCATGGACACTTGTCGCGCCTTGAGAAAAAAGGCTATATTAGAAGAGATCCAACAAAACCAAGAGCTATTGAGGTTTTAAGCAATGATGAAAAGTATATTAGCGACGTTGTAAAGTTGCCTGTCATTGGCAAGGTCACTGCTGGAACTCCTATATTAGCTGTTCAAAATATTGAAGAGTATTATTCTGTACCGAGAGATCTTATTACAGGTTATGAAAGTGAAAGTTTTATTTTAAAAGTTCGCGGAGAAAGCATGATAAATGCGGGTATATTAGACGGTGATTACATCATAATTAGAAAGCAGTCATACGCAGACAACGGTGACATTGTAGTAGCTTTAATGGAAGATGAAGCAACTGTGAAAAGATTTTATAAAGAAAACAATCATATAAGGTTGCAACCTGAAAATCCTTCAATGAACCCTATAATTGTAGATGATGTGATGATTTTAGGAAAAGTAGTTGGAGTAATAAGAAAGCTCAAATGATGATTCGTTTGAGCTTTCTTAAATTTAGATTTTGATGAATCCTTTCTCTATCATATTGCTTATTGCAATCATAAGGCTAAGCTTTACTTGATAATATGATAAACCACCCTGTACATAAGCTGTATATGGTTTCCTAATAGGAGCATCAGCACTTAATTCAATAGATGAACCTTGAATAAATCCCCCTGCAGCCATAATAACTTGATCGTCATATCCTGGCATATCCCATGGTTCAGGAACCACATGTGAATCAACAGGAGAACCTTTCTGGATGCTTTGAATGAAAGTAATTAATTCTTCTTTTGTTTTAAATCTAATTGCTTGTACAATATCTGTTCTCAAATCATTGAATCTTGGCAAAACTTCATATCCCAGCGTTTCCATTATTTTAGCTAAAATTATAGCTCCTTTCAATGCATTGCCAACAATCAAAGGTGAAAAAAATAATCCTTCTAATGTTAAACGATTTGTATTCAGTGTAGGGCCAACCTTCTTCCCTATCCCAGGTGCAAATAATCTGTATGCTGCTTTTTCAACAAGCTCTTTCTTTCCTGCAACATAACCACCTGTAGGAGATATACCACCTCCAGGATTTTTTATCAAAGAGCCTGCAATCAGATCTGCTCCAACGTCTGTAGGTTCTAAATCTTCTGTAAATTCGCCATAACAATTGTCTACAAATACAATTATATCTTTATTTTTGTCTTTCAACTTTTTAATAACAAATTCAATATCATCAATAGAAAGTGAATACCTAAAGTCATATCCTTTTGATCTCTGTATCATAACCATTTTTGTTTTTCTTGAAACTTCGCCTATAAGTCTTTCTACATCAATTTTCCCGTTTTTTAAAAGAGGAATTTCTTTGTATATAATTCCTAAATCTGTAAGAGAACCATTGTTGCTATTGCTTCCCTTCCCTATTATATCAGTAAGAGTATCATACGGTGTTCCACAAGCCGATATTAGCTCATCATTTGGTCTTAATACACCATAAAGGCATAAAGATATGGCATGTGTTCCAGAAACTATTTGAGGCCTTACTAAGGCGTCTTGTGTGTTAAATATGTCAGAATATATTTTTTCTATTGTATCTCTTCCTATGTCGCCATAACCATATCCTGTTGTTCCATTAAAATGTATATCGCTCAAATGATTCTTTTGCATTGCGTACAATACTTTGTATTGATTTTTTTCTACGATCTTATCAATTTTTTTAAACTCCTCTTCAACATCATTTTCTGCCTTTTCAAGCAAAAAAATAACATCTTTAGAGATGTTAAATTTTTCTTCAAGTATGTTTTCCGACATATTCTCAATCCTCTCTAATATCAATAGAATCAATTATCATCAAATCGTCTTTTGTTATTGTTTTTTTATTTATTACTCTTACAGCTTGTTTTCTTATAGCTCTTTCAATTATGTTTCTAACCAATCTCGCATTGCCTATTTCTCTTGTAGTATTGTCATTAATTAAAACTTTCATTATTTTTCTTTTTGCGCTATCTGTTAGTACGTATTGCCTATTCTTTGTCATTAATTCTGCAATCCGTAACAATTCATCTATAGTGTAGTCAGGAAAATCAATTTGTATAGGGAATCTAGATCTTAAACCTGGGTTTGTGTTTAGAAAATATTCCATTTCATCTCTATAACCTGCCAAAATCAAGACAAATTGATCTTTGTAATCTTCCATTGCTTTGACTAAAGTATCAATCGCCTCTTTACCAAAGTCCTTTTCTCCACCCCTTGCCAAGGAATAAGCTTCATCTACAAATAATATTCCGCCTAATGCTTTTTTTACATTTTCTTGTACTCTATGAGCCGTATGTCCTATGTATTCGCCAACTAAGTCGGCTCTTTCCACTTCTACCACATGTCCTTTGTTAAGGACTCCAATGCCCTTTAAAAGCTTACCCAATATTCTTGCAACGGTTGTCTTTCCAGTACCAGGATTCCCCTTAAACACCATATGTAAAACTATTGGATCTGTCACTAATCCTGCATTTTTCCTCTTAATTTGAACTTGCTCTAAAGCATATAACTCGTTTATTATTTGTTTTACTTTGTTAAGGCCAATTAAAGAGTTTAATTCTTTTAATGCTTCTATCTCGAGGTTTTTATCTTTTTCTATATTTTTATTGTCATCAGATTTTGATTTTTTTTCAATCTTATAATTTTCAAAGTTTACAGACCATATACTCATGACAATCACATCCCAATACATTTTTCGCTAATACTATTTTATGATATTGGGATGTGAAATGTTCATACTGTTTATTATGGGCGAATTCTGGACAGTGTTCTTGGAAATGGTATGCATTCTCTCACATGTTCTGTATTAGTTATCCATGCAACTGTTCTCTCTATACCAAGTCCAAAGCCGGAATGTGGTACAGTGCCATATTTTCTTAAATCAAGATACCAATCGTACATATCAATAGGCAAATTTTCTTCTTTCAGCCTTTTTACTAACAAATCATAATCGTGAATACGCTGACTGCCTCCAATAATCTCCCCATAGCCTTCAGGTGCAAGCAAATCTGCACATAGCACTACTTCAGGTCTATCTTCTTTCGGCTGCATGTAAAAGGCTTTGCATTTGGCAGGGTATTCAGTTATGAAGACAGGTTTATCGAATTGATTTGACAAGAATGTCTCATCTGGCGAGCCCAAATCATTCCCCCATTGAATCTCATATCCATTTTTATTCAAAAGCTCAATTGCTTCATCGTATGTCAATCGAGGAAAAGGAGTTTTGATTTTTTCCAGCTTACCTAGATCTCTTCCAAGTTCTTTTAATTCCCTTGAACAGTTTTCTAATACAGATTGAACTATGTATTCTACCAACTTTTCTTGAACTTCCATATTGCCGTAATGATCGACAAAAGCCATTTCAGGCTCAACCATCCAAAACTCATTTAAGTGTCTTCTCGTTTTTGATTTTTCAGCTCTAAATGTTGGACCAAAGCTGTACACCTTACCAAATGCCATGGCAGCAGCTTCTTGATACAACTGACCAGTTTGTGAAAGATAAGCATTTTCACCAAAATAATCTATTTGAAAAAGGTCTGAAGTTCCTTCACAAGTAGATGGTGTTATGATTGGCGAGTCAATTCTTACAAAATCATTATTATTTAAAAACTCTTGTATTGCCTTTATAACTTCATGGCGAATAGACAAAATTGCCTGCTGTCTCGGTGTTCTGATCCAAAGGTGTCTATTGTCTAATAAAAAATCTACTCCATGTTCTTTTAATGAAATAGGATAATCATTAAAAGCCATCTGTATTAAATCTACATTTTTAACTGTAAGTTCGAAACCGAAAGGAGATCTTTCATCTTTTCTCACAATGCCAGAAACTGATATAGAAGATTCCTGTGTTAATTTGTCGCAAAGTTCAAAGACATTTTCGTCTACTTCATTTTTTACAACTATGCCCTGAACAAATCCAGATCCATCTCGTATTATTAAAAATTTAATTTTCCCGCTGGATCTTTTATTGTATAGCCATCCATTAATTGTAACTTCTTCCCCCACATGATCTTTCATTTCTTTTATTTTTATCAGATTCATATTTACGCCTCCTATCACGTAAATTATAACATAATTATTTTTATACTTCTATACTGACTTCTACGTCTTCAATGCGATTTGCATTAAGCAACGGTTTAACCACATTCTTTATGTATTCTACCGTCTGATTTATAGCTCTTCCAGTAAATTTGATAGGATTTATAATATCATCAATCTCTGTGTCTGACAAAATTATTCTTTCATCTTTTTTTAACATATCTAATAGCTGATTTTCTCCACCGTTTTTAATAATTTCCTGGGCCTTTAGCGAATTTTCACGTATGACTTCATGCAATTCTTGTCTATCTCCGCCTTTTACAACACATTCCATTAAAATTGCTTCAGTAGCCATAAATGGCAGTTCATTCATGACATGCTTGTTAATTATTTTGGTATTCACCTGTAATCCAGATGCGACATTTAAATATAAATTTAAAATAGCATCAGTTGCGAGAAACATCTCTGGTATTATAATTCTTCTATTGGCAGAATCATCAAGTGTTCTTTCAAACCATTGTGAAGATGATGTAATTGATGAATTAAGCAGTGCCGTAATAACGTACCTGGAAAGTGATGCTATCCTTTCGCATCTCATTGGATTTCTTTTATATGCCATTGCTGATGAGCCTACTTGTTTTTCTTCAAATGGTTCTTCTATTTCCTTTAAATGCTGCAACAATCTTATATCATTGCTGAATTTGTGTGCACTTTGAGCTATTTCACTTAAAACAGAAAGAAGCAAAAAGTCATACTTCCTTGTGTAAGTTTGGCCAGTTACGTCAAACGATTTGTCAAAGCCCATCTTTTCTACTACAAGCCTATCAAGCAGTTTTACTTTTTCTTCGTCACCATTAAACAGCTCCATGAAACTTGCCTGTGTTCCTGTTGTTCCTTTTACGCCTCTTAGCTTTATATTTTTAAGCCTATATTCAAGATCTTCGTAATCAAATATCAAATCTTGAATCCATAGAGTAGCTCTTTTCCCGACAGTTGTCAACTGAGCTGGTTGAAAGTGAGTAAAACCCAATGTAGGTATATCTTTATATTTTAATGCAAAATCTGAAAGTATCTCAATTAGCTTAAGTAATTTTTTTCTGATTATCTGGAATCCTTTATACATAAGTATAATATCTGTATTATCATCCACAAAAGCAGATGTTGCTCCTAAGTGTATAATTGGCTTTGCCTTTGGACACTGCAGGCCATATGCTCTAATATGTGCCATGACATCGTGCCGAAGTTCTTTTTCCAGTCTCTTAGCATCTTCGTAATTTATATCTTCAACATGTTTCTCCATCTCTTCTATTTGTTCATCGGTAATATTAAGCCCTAATTCTTTTTCGCTTTTTGCTAAAGCGATCCATAGCTTTCTCCAAGTTTTGAATTTTTCATCATCTGAGAATATTTGAGACATTTCTTTGCTTGCATAACGTGTTATCAATGGATTTTCATATAGATTTGACATAATTACCTCCGATTTCTAAAAATTTGTTAATAAGTTTTCTATTCTATTGAAGCCTTCTTCAATATTATTCATCGATGTTGCATACGAAACTCTAATATAATTATCATTGCCAAATGGAAGACATGGTATTACAGCAACTTTAGCTTTTTCTAAAAGAAAATTAGCAAAATCAATGGAACCATTTATTTTTCTTCCATCTATTTCAGTCCCAATAAAATTACTAATGTTGATAATTATATAAAATGCGCCATCTGGTGCGATAGCCTTTAAACCATCTATTTTATTTATTCTTTGAAGCATGTAATCCCGTCTTCTCTTAAATTCAACAACCATAGCTTTGATCGTATCATCGCCTTGATTCAGTGCTGCAACACTGGCATATTGAGCTATTGTATTAGGATTTGATGTAGTATGACTTTGAATATTGTTAATTAATTTAGCAATCTCAGGATTTGATGCAGAATATCCAATCCTCCATCCTGTCATTGAATAAGCTTTTGACATGCCATTTATTATAATTGTCAAATTTTTTATTCCTTCATTAAAAGAAGCAATGCTGACATGTTTCCCATTGTAAATTAACTTTTCATAAATTTCATCAGAAATCACATAAATGTTATGTTTTACAGCTAAAGATGCTATATTTTTCAATTCATCTTCATTATAAACTGCCCCAGTAGGATTATTTGGGCTATTTATAATAATTGCTTTTGTCTTATCGCTTATTGCTTCTTCTAATTGCGTTGCAGTAATTTTAAAATTATTGCTTTCTGCAGTATCAATAAAAACTGGAACACCGCCAGCTAACTTAACCATTTCAGGATAGCTAAGCCAATAAGGAGAAGGAATTATGACTTCGTCACCTTGATTTAATATGGCACATAATGTATTAAAGATTGCCTGTTTAGCACCATTTGAAACTACTATTTGAGAAACATCATAAGATAAATTATTGTCTCTTTTTAACTTTTGTACTATTGCTTCTTTTAGCTCCAAAATACCTGAAGTAGGTGTATATTTTGTGTAACCTTCTCTTATAGCACTAATTGCTGATTCTTTTATATAATCAGGTGTATCAAAATCAGGTTCTCCTGCTCCAAAACCAATCACATTTATTCCTGATTTTCTCATTCTATTTGCTTTGGCGGTAATATCTAATGTCAGTGAAGGACTAATGCTAAGAGCCTTGTCCGATAATCTCATATTTCCACCTCCTACAGTATATCTATTATTTTAACTTATTTTTGATATTATTTCTACTATTTAATACTTTCTTTAAGTTTTACTACATATTCGTAATCAAGCTTTACTGTGCCCAACAGATATTTTCCATCTACATCAATTCCATGAAAATCTGAACCGCCGGTTATCAACAAATTATTTTCTATGGCAAAATTTTTAAAAAACGCTGTATCATCCTTGCTGTGTTTCGAATGATATACTTCGATGCCTTTTAAACCATTTTCGATAAGATGACTTATAATTTTTTTATCTTTAAGAAGACCTGGATGCGCCAATACAGGTATGCCACCAATATCTTTTATCATTTTAATTGATTCAAATGGATGAAGCCTATATCTCTCAACATAAGCTGGTTGTCCTTCACCAATATATCTGTCGAAAACTTCTTTTACGCTTTTTGAATAACCTGCCTCAACTATAGCTCTTGCAATATGAGGTCGTCCTATGTAAGATTCTTTAGCGTATTTTAGTACATCATCATAATTTATGTTAACGCCAATTCCATTAAGCTTTTGAATCATTAGTTTTGCGCGAGAGATTCTGGAATCTCTAATCTCTGCCAATCTTCCTAAAAAGTCTTTATTATTATGATTGATAAAATATCCAAGTATGTGTACATCTTGTTTTCCATCATATGAGTTAAGCTCGATCCCAGGTATTATTTCTACGTCGAAAATTTTTGAGGCATGTATTGCTTCATCAATGCCTTCCAATGTATCATGATCTGTAATAGCAATAATACTTAAACCGGCTTTTTTTGCCAAGTATACTACTTCTTTTGGTTTATGTGTTCCATCTGATTTAGTAGTGTGTATATGCAAGTCAGCAAACATTTATTTCCACTCCTAATGTTAAACTAAAAACAACCTGTTTTGCAGGTTGTTTATCTTGGTTCTACGATCAACTTAATGGCTGTTCGTTCCTCTCCATCGATTTCAATGTCTGTAAAGGCTGGTATGCAAATCAAATCGATACCACCAGGTGCAACAAAACCTCTTGCTATAGCTACTGCTTTTATTGCTTGATTTAATGCACCTGCTCCAATTGCTTGTACCTCTGCCCCACCGCGTTCTCTGAGTACACCAGCTAGTGCACCTGCTACTGAATTTGGATTAGACTTTGCTGAGACCTTTAAAACCTCCATCGTATATCCCCCTTTTAATATATCGAATACATTATCTATATTCTACAAAAAAATTAAAAATCCTTCTAAATTAAAACTTATATATAATTTTTGTTTATTCTGTAAATATCAATACATTTTCCTGTAGATTCGTCTATTTTTATTACCAATCCATTTATTTGAGCTGGGCCTTTTGCAATATCAAATTTAACAGGCAAAGAAGATGTAAATTTTTTTATTATCTTATCTTTGTCCATTCCCAAAACAGAATCATACGGGCCTGTCATTCCCACATCAGTTATATATCCGGTGCCACCTGGCAATATTTTTTCATCTGCCGTTTGAACATGTGTATGTGTTCCATACACACATGATACTTTCCCATCTAAGTAATAACCTAAAGCTATTTTTTCTGATGTAGCTTCAGCATGGAAGTCGACAATTATTATATTTGTATGTTCTTTTAACATTTTTATTTCTTCATCAGCAACAAAAAAAGGATTGTTATTACACGGCATAAACACTGTACCTTGTAAATTGATAATTCCAATTTTTACATTGTTTATGTTAAGCAGAGAAGAACCTCTTCCAGGGGTGTTAGGAAGATAATTTGCAGGTCTTACAATTCTTCTTTCTTCATCGATAAAATTAAAAATTTCTTTTTGATCCCAAACGTGGTTACCCATAGTTAAAGCCGATATTCCCATTTCAAAAAGTTCATCGGCAACTTTTCGTGTTATGCCATTTCCACCCGCAGCATTTTCAGCATTTGCAATGACTAAATTAATATCATTTTCTTCAATTAATTGTCGCAATTTATCTTTTAGTATATTTCTTCCGATTCTTCCAACAATATCACCTATTATAAGCGTATTCATATAAACCTCCGTTCATTTACAACATAATATTATTATACTACTATAATCGATAATTATAAATCGAAAAGCGTGCATATGCACGCTTTATTTCAAATTTATTTAGCATAATCAACTGCAACAGTTTCTCTAACTACTATAACCTTAATTTGACCAGGATATTCCAATTCTTCCTCGATTTTTTTAGTAATTTCTCTTGCTAACATGATCGTAGTTTCATCGTTTATGATCTCTGGTTTTACCATTATTCTTATTTCTCTGCCAGCCTGTATAGCATACGATTTTTCAACACCATCAAATGAATTAGCAATTTCCTCTAATTTATTTAATCTTTTTAAATACGCTTCAAGTGTCTCGCGTCTTGCACCAGGTCTTGCTGCAGATATGGCGTCTGCTGACTGAACTAAAACTGCTTCAACTGTCTGAGGCTCAACATCATTGTGATGTGCCATTATAGCATGAATGACTTCATTTGATTCATGATATCTCTTTGCAAGATCTGCCCCTATCATTACATGTGGACCTTCAACTTCATGGTCTACTGCCTTTCCTATATCATGCAATAATCCGGCCCTTTTGGCTATATTTGCATCAGCACCAAGTTCGTACGCCATAAGCCCCGCTAAATGAGCAACTTCTATAGAATGCTTCAAAACATTCTGCCCGTAACTTGTCCTAAACTTTAATCTTCCAAGTAATTTTATCAATTCAGGGTGAATTCCGTGAACGCCAACTTCAAAAGTTGCTTCTTCTCCAGCTTTAATAATGACATTATCGACTTCTTTTCTAGCTTTCTCCACCATTTCTTCAATTCTGGCTGGATGTATTCTTCCATCTTCAATTAATTTTTCTAAAGCTATACGGGCGATTTCACGCCGTATTGGATCGAATCCTGATATAACTACTGCTTCTGGTGTATCATCAATTATCAAATCAATACCTGTCAATGTCTCTAAGGTTCTAATATTCCTGCCTTCACGACCTATGATTCTTCCTTTCATTTCATCGTTAGGCAATGCTACTACCGAAACAGTTGTTTCGGCTGCATGATCAACAGCACATCGTTGAATTGAAGTAACAACTATTTCCCTCGCTTTGCTTTCTGCTTCTTCTTTTGCTTTAGCTTCAATTTCCTTTATCATCAAAGCAGCTTCATGTGATATTTCGTTTTTAACATCGTTTAATAAAATATTTCTGGCTTCTTCTCTGGTTAATTCGGATATTCTTTCTAATTCTTCAACTTCTTTTTGATGCATTATTTTAATTTCTTCTTCCAAATCGCTTATTTCTTTTTGTTTCCTTTCAATCATTGCATCCTTTTGTTCTAATGTTTCAGCTCTTCTGTCAAGAGACTCTTCTTTTTGGATTAAACGCCTTTCCATTCTTTGAAGTTCGCCTCTACGATCCCTGACTTCCTTTTCGAGATCAGTTCGTTGTCTATGAATTTCTTCTTTTGCTTCCAAAAGCAACTCTCTTTTTTTATTTTCACCGTCTTTTTTTGCATTTTCCAAAATAGTTTTAGCTAATTCTTCAGCGCTTTTTATTTTGGATTCTGCAATAAATTTTCGTATGAAATATCCTGCAAAAAGACCAATTGCTATGGCGATTAATGCAATTACTGCTATAAATAGTGGACTAATATTGTTAATATGCCTACACCTCCTTTGTTGATACTCATTTTATATTTTATTCCTATTTCAAAATTATGTCAAGTTAGCATCCTTGCTATATTACTGACTTAGTGCTTAAGGATATACTATATGTGACCCATTTTCATCTTTTGTGATTTCTATTGAGTATGGAAAGCTTTCTTTAAGTTCATCAATATGCGTTATTACTAAGACTAATTCAAATTCATCTTTTATCATATTCAATACGTCAATAATATTTTGACGTCCAAGTACATCTTGAGATCCAAAGCCTTCGTCTATTATTAAGGTTTGTAAATTAACACCTGCTCTTCTTGATAGAAACTTCGATAAAGCAATTCTCAACGCAAAATTGATCCTAAAGGCTTCTCCACCGCTAAAAAGTTCGTATTTTCTTTTTCCCAATTCATCTGAAATTTCTATATCAAGTGTTTCTTGTACAGAGCCATTTTTGTTAATTTTTTGAGTGACTAGACTTACATACATCCTTCCATCTGATAATTTAGACAAAAAATTGTTGGCAGTATCTTCAAATTCCGGCAATGCATTTTCTATAATTAATGCTTGTATACCTTTTTTGCTAAAACTTTTCTCCAATATTTCGTAATAATGTATTTCAGATAGATAAACATCTTTCTCTTTATTTAAATCGACAATTTTCTTCTCTAAAATTTCTAGCCTATTCAGTTGGTCAACAATAGATGTTAAATTGGCGTTTAGTTCTAGATATTCATTGTTTATAATATCTATTTTTTGCCTTAATTTTTTTATGTCATCTATCAAATTATCATAACCGGCAAACTGTGACTTAAAAAACTCCAACATTTCTTTGTCTTTGTTTAAATACTCTGAATAAACTTCTATCGTCTTTTTATAACTTTGATATGTATCCTGATAATCAGATAAGCTTTGCTTTGAAATGCAAAGTCTTTCATATTTTTTTTCAAAGTCTCTATATAATTCATATTTATTCTTTATATTTTCATAAAGCTCAATTGAAAAGTTTAAATTTTTTAATTTAGTTTCAACATCTGACAATCTATCTTTCTCAGCAGAAGCAAAAGATTCATTAGCCAAACAATTATTAACATCGCTCATTTTTTCCTTTAATTCATTTAGTAGATTTAATAAGCTTTCTTTTTCAGCAATAGTATTTTTAAGTGAATCAATGTTAGCTATTAACTTTCCCCGTTTATTTTGAAGCATCAACAGATTATCACGCTCTTTTTTTAAAAATCTTATATTGTTTTGCTCTTTTAAAATTTCATCATTTATTGCATATATCTTATTTGCTATATCTTTTATTTCTTTTTTGATATCATTCAGCAAACTACTTTTTTTATTTTCATCAAGTGGCGAACTACACAATGGACATTTCGCATCAGTTTGCAATATTAGTTTGTAGTTTTCTTTAAGTTCTTCCGTCTTTTTATTAAAATTGTCCAGTTGAACTTTATATTCAGCTATTTTTTGAGTAGATTTTTGAATTTCTTCATCGTTTAATTTTATTTTTTCTTGTAAATTACCAATTTCCTGTAAGCCTTTTTCCAATTCAAGTAATTTTGAAACATTATTTTCTATTTCATTGTACCTTAGTAAAGTATCATTGTATTTAAATTGCAAATTCTTTAGTTCCAACTGAGTTTCTTTTCTCAATATATTTATGGTAGTTTCAATTTGGATTTTTTCTCTTTCAAGCTGATTAAAATTAGTATATTTTTTTTCAAGTTCTTTTATCTGTTCTTTTACAAATTTAAATGTATTGTATCCTTCAACGATTGCACTTTCATCCTTCAAAAGATTATTTACTTCATTTATTTTATTTTTCATATCCTCCATCATAATTTTGTATTCTGAGATTACTTTTTCGTTAAACTTTATTCTCTCGTTATATTCATTGTATTTTATTATGTTATCATCCATGTGACGCTTTTTTTCATCTAATTCGTTTAAATCAATGCTTAACCTGTCAATTTCACATTTTTTTTCACTGCATTTTTTTAAAAGTTCATCTCTTTTGTTAACTAACTCATTTTTATCTTTTACTTCATTCATATACAGTTTCAATTGTTCATCTATAATATTTACCTTTTTCTCATATTCATTGCGTTTTATTTTGGCTTTTTCCTGTAATCTATCGTATATATCTAAGCCCAGGACCTCAGAAAATATCTCCTTTCTTTTTGTCGAATCAGCCTCAGAAAAAAAGCCATACTTGTTTTGTGGCATGAAAGATGAAGCGACAAAAGTATCATAATCTAACATGATAGTGCTTTCAATTTTGTCCCTTGTATCTTCTAACCTTTCTTGAGTCAATGATTTTAATGTTCCATCATCACCTATTATATGAAACTCAAGGATAGAACTTGAATTTCTTTTTTTCTTTCTTAGAATTCGATATTTAGTATTATTTATTTTGAATATGAATTCTACTTCCATCTCATCAGCACCAATTCTTATGAGATCATCACTGCCTCTGCCAGCGCCGTCTAAACCTCTAGCTCTTCCCCAAATACACCATGTTATAGCATCCCAAAGTGATGATTTGCCATTCCCATTTTTACCTGTAATTGCAGCAATATGAAACCTTGTAAAATCCATTACTTCGTTTTCAGAATATGACATAAAATTCTTTAACGTAAGCCTTATTGGAACCATTTATTTGTTCACCTCTTCTATCAATTCTTTGTATAAGAGGGAAGCTCTTTTTAGAAGTTCATCTTTATCAACATCTAAATCAACAGACAAAAAATATTTCGATAGAGCATCAATTGGATTAAGCTGTTCATTTATTTCAGGATTTCTTAAAGCACCTTTATCAGCATCAAATTCTTTTTTTATGCCAACAAAATAATAAGAATTTTCAATAAAATATTTGCTTATTTCTCTGTACCTGATGTGTTTATCGATATCCTTTGTAATTTTTAAGTTTAGTCTGACAATTGACTCTTTTAAATCGTATTTTTTAGCTGCTTTTAATATTTCTTCAGTAGGAGAAGAATCATCTTTTATTTCGATATTGATAGTTTTAAACTGCCTGGAATTCGTAGTGATAAATTTATGTGTAACATTTTGTCCATCGATAATCACATGGCAGAATCCTTTTTCGTCTCTTTCTTCCCCAAAATCTATTTTCTCTATGCTGCCACTGTATACGGCAAGTGGCATATCCCATACTATTTGATATTTATGTATGTGCCCTAATGCAATGTATTTGTATTGCGGTCTAGCAATTACGCTTATTGGTACAACAACCTCATCTCCAATCATGATGCTTTTTTCACTGCTGGTGATAGCTCCTGTTACGGATACATGAGCTGATAAAATTGAGGGTATAGAAGGATCAAGTTTTGCCGTAAGAATATCAATAATAGTATTTATTTTTTCAATCATTTTTTTGTTTATCTCATTTATACTTAAATTTTTGCTTTCTTCAAGTTTCAAAAGAAAACTTTTAGGAAAATACGGAAGACACGCAACTTGCAATGGACCGTTTTTAGTTTTAATAAGAAAAATATCAGGTCTGTTGGCTACATATACGTTCTTTACATCTAAAATTTTATATATATCAAAAGCCCTTGCTTTCGAATCAGAATTTGGTTGGTCATGATTTCCGTTGTTTATGACAACAGGAATATGTTGTGAAAGACGCTTTATTCTTTTTGCCAGTTCTCTTTGCTGAGTAGGATTAGGTTCTCTTGATTTGTACATATCGCCTGAAATAACTGCTATGTCACAATTCTCTATAGAATAATCTACAAACCGATCAAACGCATTTAGAAAATCTTCTAATCTAGTATTTAATCCTGTTTTTTTATTTATAACACCGTAATTCTCTATTCCAATATGAATATCTGCTGTATGTGCAATATTTATCATTTGTTTCACCTTCTTCTAATCAGTCTGGAAATAGCTCATCGATTTTTTCTTTTTCCATCAATTCTAAAAATGGCTTATCTATAAAATCCGAATCGTCATAAGTCGAAATATCTTTATAAAATTCTTGATCGTAGTTTCTCGTTTTAATCACAACAGGCATAGGTACAGCATGTCCCAATATTAAAGCCTGTTGCTTTTGGTCAAGACTTGCTAATACATTTCTCAATTTCGATGCATTATTTACACCAGATAAAAACGAATTAATGTCGTTATCATCCTCTAATCGACAAGTAATCTTTGTCCCAATTTGAGACATGACCTCTGAATCAATTTGGGATGTCCTCTGGTCTACAATCAATAAAGTCACATTGTATTTCCTCATTTCCCTTGCTATTTCTCCCATAGTAGTCTCTTTAGAAATTGAAGGATCTAAAAATCTGTGAGCTTCTTCTATTGTGATGATTAAAGGTATGGGACCTTTTCCATTATTAGCTATAGCTTCCTCGGATTTTTTTACATACATATCATGTATATGTCTTGTTATGATATTCGCCACAAGCATATAACCTAATGTTGACACATTTCCAAATTCAACAACGACATTTATACCATTTTGCAAGTAATCCATTATTTGTTTTATACAATCGTTAGGGACAACCTCCATCAAAAAAGGAAGCTTCGTAAATCTCTCCAACTTTCTTCTTAAAGCTTGAAGAGAGCTGGCATTAGCACCTATATCTAATGCATATTCATCAATTTCTGAAGCATCTATATTAAGGAAATTATACAGCCAATTGTTACCTTCCCTCTTCATTATTTGATAAATACTTTCAATTGCTGTAGTATTTAGATTCAACATGGAATTAAGCAACAAAATATCATCCGGAGTTATCTGATTATAGGCAATGTTTAAAACGCCATCAATAGGTACCTGTCTCCTCAAAGAAGATTCTCTATCTAAAGTAAATATTGCAACTTTACTTCCGAATAATTGCTTTAGCCCTTTTACATACCCGCTATTTTCGCTTTTGGCACCATAACCATATTCATTATGAGCATCAAAAATAAGACTAACTGCTAAATTTGATTTTACTAAACCAGACAACAATAACCGCGTCAAATACGTTTTTCCAGTTCCAGCTCGGCCAAAAATACCTGTGCTTCTTTCTACTAACCTTTTTAAATTAATACAAATTGGTATATTCATTTCAGGCGGTGTACCGATGTAAAAATTTTCTTCTGATGGTTCTCCAAAAACAGCATATATATCTTCTTTATCTGCATCTAATGCATAAGAACCATAAGAAGGTATCGATTTTACTGTTAAAGGATTTTTGCTTTCATCTATTTGTATCATAGGTGACAATGTAACGACACCATATACACCGGTACCTTCTATTATTTTTTCGTCTATTTCGCTGTCAAAATCTGTTCCACTGATCATTATTTGAGGATTAACAGCCTCATACTTTATATCAGTTACCATGCATAAATATTTGTTTTTCTTGCCGGTTACTACTATAAAATTGCCAACCTTAACATCTTCTATAATGCTGTCACCTATAAGTTTAACATCTAAACCAGATGAAATAGATCCTCTAAAAATTTTTCCTTTCATATATTACACATCCTTTTTATGGTCACATACCTGTCAAAATCATTCTTTAACAATCTTATCAACTCTTTGCCAACTTCAATCAAATATGTTTTTTCATCAGAATCGTGAGAATATAAATTCCTTATGGCTGCTGCTATTAATTCATCTTCAATCCCTGTTTTGCTATTTAATATATACTTTATGTAATTGAGATTTTCCCTTATACATTTTAAATCACTTTCATCGCAGGGATATGTAAAAGCATGTATTTTAGCTGGTTTAGGTGGAATTAATCCAATATACCTGTCTTTTTTATATCCAATTATTTGCACTTCAAAATACGTGTGCATTAATTCAAAAATTTGTGGTTGCTGCATTTTCAACTCTTCTTCAGACAATCCAAAAGCTACTGGTTTTCTACTTTGGTCATCGCTCATTGTAGAGACATTATATACAATTCCATATATAGTTATATCGTTTGATGTTGTTTTTACAAAACTTCCAAAGTCAGGACCATCATTTAATTTTATCGATTGACACAAAAATTTCTGCGTACTGGTTTCTATGACTTCACCTATATGATTCTGATTCATAGAATACTACTCCTTTTCCTTTGCGATTTATACGATCGAGATACTTTCAAGCCGCTTCTTACATATAAGTTCGAAAGAATATTATAGAATTGTTCCCTATCTGCGCCAGTAACAACAGCTTGTTCATGTGCTTCTGACAGTGATATTGGATACCCATTTCCTTTTTTGGCTTGATCATAACATATAAAATGAACTAAATCTAAATTTTTTCTATCAGTTGCAACCCAGTATGGAATCTCTATTCGTGCAATTTCATTTCCTGTATTTAAATAAAAAAATACAATTTTGTGCTGACCATAGTTTTCTAAAATATGGGATGTGCTTAGGAACAACGGAGATCTTTCTCCTTCATTAAGTATTTTCAAAAAAAGATCAGCATCGTTTAACTTGCTTATAGTGCTACAAGGCAATTCTTTATCATTTTTCAAATATGGACAATTACTACAATTTACTGGATCTTGTGGACACAGCGATATACGCAACATATTTATAAAATCATTGCTTTTTGGAGAACTTATATAACCGACAATAGGTGTATCAGATTTTTGTGCATAATCAAAAGTCGCAAGAACACTATCGATTATATTCTGTTCATCAGGTTCCCCCTGTACCATCCATTCTATCAGTGTCCCATCAACAAATGCCATCTTATTTTTGCTCTTCATTTTAGAGATACATTCGGAAATTTTTTTATACTCCATTACTGTTCTCTTAAATGTTATATCCTTAGGAGTAACTAAAGCTTTAACACCTGCATATTCCTTAAATAAATCTTCTTCCTTAAAATACAGATACGGTTCAGATTTTAATTCTGCACCTGAATCTTCGCCATAGGTAAATATTACATAACCAATATTTATTAAATAGCACAATCTGATTTCATGTCTATCAGGCATAATTTGTGAGCCATCCACTGCAAGTACACTGTAGTCTTTTATAATATCGCTGACAAGATTTGTGCTATTTAAACTTTCAAGAGGAATTGCAGTTAACCAAGATGTTTTGCTGGATTTTATCTTTTTTATAAGTTCATCCTCAACACCTTTAGCTTTATCAAATTCATTGATTGCATTCTTTAAATCATTTGATATATTATTAAGCATATTTTTTTCGCTGCTTATTAATGCATTAAGCAAAGGAATCAACTTAGAACTATTTAACAATCTAATAAACCTCCTCATCTGAGAGGACTTTATTTATGTCTTCGATTTTAAATCCCTTTCTGTATAGATAATTTTTGATTTTTAACTTATCATTTGTGGAAATACTTTTTTTTCTAATTAATTTTTGAATTACTTCTACTTCATTATCATATAGTTCAAAAAGTTTAAGCTCAACTAAAGAAGGTTCTACTCCCTTTCTTATAAGTTCATTGTAAATCCTATACTTGCTAAAAAGGCGATCTTTCTTTTCTTTTACGTATACCTCTGCGTAATATTCATCATCCAAATAATGCAAATCTATAAGCTTATTTACGACATCACTAATTACAGAATCGCTATATCCTTTTAAGCGAAGTTTCTCACATAGCTCTTTTTTTGTTTTCATAGCATAAGATAAAATTCTAATAGCATCGTTATATGCATTTTTAAACGTCAAGTAGTTTACATAATAATTATATTGTTCATTATCAATTTCAACGCCGCTCTCTAAATTAAACATTTCTTTTTCTTCATAAGAAACTGAAAAAGCGTATTTATCATCTATATAAACGTTGAATCGCATATTATCTTTTTTTTGTTTTTCTATATTTGTTATCTTCATTCAATCACCTTTTATAGAAAAATAACCCTCTACAGGGTTACTAATCTTGTTCAACTTCATCATCGATGACAGATTTTTTTGTTGTCACCAAAAGGTTGAAATTTTCTCTGATTTTGTTTTCTATCTCATCAGCAATTGCTTTGTTTTCCTTCAAATATTGTTTTGCATTTTCTCTGCCTTGTCCAAGCCTTATGTCACCATATGAATACCATGCACCACTTTTATCAATTATATCGATACTTGAAGCCAAATCTAAAATGCTTCCTTCTCTCGATATGCCTTCTCCATACATAATGTCGAATTCTGCTTGTTTAAATGGTGGCGCAACCTTATTTTTTACGACCTTTACCCGAGTTCTGTTTCCTACAATATCATTACCTTGTTTTATGCCATCCACTTTTCTTACATCTAGACGAATCGTAGAATAAAATTTTAATGCCCTTCCACCAGGTGTTGTTTCGGGATTTCCAAACATTACGCCAACTTTTTCTCTCAACTGATTTATAAATACAGCTACAGATTTTGTTTTGCTTATGACACCAGATAACTTTCTTAAAGCTTGCGACATAAGCCTTGCTTGAAGTCCAACATGTGCATCGCCCATGTCTCCATCTATCTCTGCTTTCGGTACGAGAGCAGCTACAGAGTCAATAACAATCACATCTACAGCGCCACTTCGAACTAAAGCTTCGACAATTTCAAGAGCCTGTTCACCAGTGTCCGGTTGAGAAACCAGCAAATTATCTATATTGACACCTACATTTTTAGCATACACAGGATCTAAAGCGTGTTCAGCATCTATAAAAGCACCTGTGCCTCCCAATTTCTGAGCCTCAGCTAATATATGTAATGCAATTGTCGTCTTGCCTGAAGACTCTGGACCAAATATTTCTATTATTCTTCCCCTTGGAACTCCCCCAACTCCTAAAGCTATGTCTAAATCTATAGAGCCAGTTGAAATCACATCGATATTAAGCTTGCTATTATCGCCAAGTCTCATTATGGAACCTTTCCCAAATTGTCTTTCAATTTGGCTTATGGCCATATCTAGGGCTTTTTGCTTTTCTATCATAATTTCTCCTCCCGCCAAAATTCGGCAATATTCATAATTCAATTATATATTAGTAACATTCAATAGTCAATTTTTAAACCGCTTAAATGTCTTCTAAGCATATCTAAAGCATTCATGGCAGAATTTAATCTTATTTTGTCTCTATTTCCATTTGAAATTATTTTTTTTATGTGTACCGCATCTTTATATGCTAAACCTATATAGACTAAGCCAACAGGTTTATTTGGCGTACCACCGCTGGGACCGGCTATACCTGTAATAGATAAACCGTAATCTGTTTTTGCAATATCTTTTACATTGACAGCCATTTCCCTAGCGGTTTCTTCGCTAACTGCTCCATACTTTTCTATGGTGTTTTTAGATACACCTAAAATTTCTTCTTTTGACTCGTTACTGTACGTTATAGCTCCAAATTTAAATATTTCAGACGCACCTGGTATATCAGTGATTTTTTTAGATAACAATCCACCCGTACATGATTCAGCAGTAGAAAGTGTGAGATTTTTTGTCTTTAATAAGTTTAAAACTACAGATTCCAATGTATCATCATCTACTCCAAAAATGTATTCGCCTAAAAGCTTTTTTATATTTTTTTCATATTCATCAATCATGTTTTTTGCTTTTAGAGGATCATCTGATTTTGCAGTTATTCTCAACGTGACAATTCCATTTCCAACAAGTGGAGCAACAGTAGGGTTCTGTGACACAAGCAAATTATTTACCATCTCATCAACTTGTGATTCACTAATGCCAAACATCTTTATTACTTTAGAAACAATTATTTCATCGCTTAGAGGCTTTAGATATGAATACACATAGTTTTTAAATATAGGTATTAATTCCGCTGGTGGACCAGGTAAAACAACTACTATATTTTTGTTTTTTTCTATAATGAAACCAGGAGCTGTACCATTGTCATTTGGTAAAATTTTAGCCCCTTCCGGGAATAAAGCCTGCTTGTAATTATTTTGAGTTAAATTTCTTTTTGACCTTTCAAAATATGATTGAATTTTAAGCTTTGTGTCAATGTCTTCAATAAGCCTTAATGAAAAAAACTCAGCAACAGTTTCCTTTGTTAAATCGTCTATTGTCGGTCCTAAACCACCTGTTAAAATTATCAAATCAGAACGTTCTGAAGCAATTTTAAGGCACTCTAAAAGTCTACTTTTATTGTCACCTACATTTGTTTGAAAATAAACATCTATTCCAAGTGTAGTTAACATCTCAGATATAAATTTTGAATTTGTGTTAGCAATTTGCCCTAAAAGAAGCTCTGTACCAACAGATATTATCTCACATTTCATAAAATGCACCTTCTCATCCTAAAATTATGTTTCTACATTTTACAACATAATCAATTCCAGAATAAACTGTAAAAAATAGCGCTAAGTACACAGCTATAGTCGAAAATGGAAAAAACACATATTCAAATGGATAATTATTTAACATCAGTGATATTATAGCGATGATTTGAAATGTCGTCTTATATTTGCCAAGATTGCTGGCTGCGATTACAACCCCTTTATCTGCTCCAACCGCTCTTAATCCAGTTATTATAAATTCCCTGCAAAGAATAACTATGACGATCCAACTTTGTATGCGATTTAGTTGTATTAAGACGATTAAAGCAGATGAAACCATAATTTTATCTACAAGAGGATCCATAAACTTACCTAAATTTGTAATTTGATTGTATTTTCTTGCTATATATCCATCTAACTTGTCAGTTAACGAAGCAACTAAAAATAAAGAAGCTGCAATTATGTTTGAGTATTTAATTCCTGACAACATTACTATTATAAAAAAAGGAACTAAAATCAATCTTGCAATTGTAATCTTATTTGCTGCGTTCACAACAACTCCCCCATTAGATCATAATCAAAAGCTTTTGTGATCTTGACCTTAGCAAAATCGCCAATGCTTAACTTCTTATGCGACTTAAAAAACGTCATTCCATCAATATCCGGAGCATCAATATAGCTTCTTCCATAATAAAGTCCATCTTTTTGTCCTTCCACCACTACTTCAAATTCACTGCCAATTAATCTCTTGTTATATTCAAGCGATATATTCTTTTGCAAAAGCATTATCTCATTATATCTTTTTTGCTTAATTTGTTCTGAAATTTGATTCTGCATATCATAAGCTTCAGTATCTTCCTCTCTGGAATATGTGAATACACCTAATTTATTAAACTTTTTCTCTACAATAAAATTTTTTAAATCGGCGAATTCATTCTCTGTTTCCCCTGGAAAACCAACAATAAACGTTGTTCTAATTATCATTCCAGGAATAGATTTAAGCTTTTCAATTGTATCTTCAATCTTTTTTCTCGTTGTATTTCTTTTCATTCGTCTTAAAACTTCATCATTTGAATGTTGCAACGGTATATCTATATATTTTAACACTTTTTCATTTGTCTTTATCTCATCAATAAGTTCATCTGTAATGCTGTCTGGATATGCATACAGTATTCTAATCCATTTTATTCCACTTATGTTTGCCAACTTCCTCAATAAAGTCGGCAACATGTATTTATTGTAGATATCAATGCCATACTTTGTTGTGTCTTGAGCAATTAATATTAACTCTTTGACACCATTTTCAGCTAATATCTTTGCTTCATTGAGCAAATCTTCCATTTTGACACTTCTGTAACGCCCTCTCAATTTTGGTATGATGCAGAATGAACACTTATTATTACATCCTTCTGAGATCTTCAAATATGCGTAATGTTTTGGCGTGCTTAATATTCTTGGTGAGTCTTTATCGTCCAATTCGTTTGCATGCCCATATTCTAAGATTCGCTTCCCCTTCAATGTATCTTCAATTACATCTGCAATTTTCAAAAAATCGCCAGTGCCTATTACAGCATCCAATTCAGGAAGACTTTTTAAAAGTTCATCTTTATATCTTTCTGATAAGCATCCAGATGCAATTAAAGATTTTAATCTCTTTTTCTTCAATTTGCCCATTTCTAGTATATAATCGATAGATTCTCTTTTTGCACTTTCGATGAATCCACATGTATTTATAATCAAAACGTCAGCATCATTTTCATTATTTACTATATTAAATCCTTTTTCCTTTATTATTCCTAACATTTTCTCTGAGTCAACGATATTTTTCGCACATCCAAGAGATATTATTCCGACATTTACCATTTGAAGCTCCTTCCTTAACCTTTTTGTATTTACAAAGAAAAGTATATACCATATAAACCACATTGTAAAGAAATATTAACCGTTTATTATTCTTTTTATTTCTTCTTCTGATAGCAATATTTGCCTTGGTTTAGAGCCGTCGTATCCACTTATTATTCCCTTTTGCTCCATCTGATCTATTATTCTTGCAGCTCTTGCATAGCCTATCCTAAGCCTTCTTTGCAGCATGGATATGGAAGCTTGTCCAGTTTCTACAATTACTTTAATTGCATCATTCATCAATTCATCTTCTTCTATTTCTTTGTTTAATGTACTTTTTGACTCGACGATTATTTCTTCATATTTTGGCTCATTAGCATTTGACTTTAAGAAATTTACGATTTCTTCAACTTCTTTATCCGAAATAAATGCACCTTGTACACGAATTGGTTTGGATTCGCCAATCGGGTAATAAAGCATGTCTCCCTTTCCTAACAATTTCTCAGCACCAGACATGTCTAAAATAGTTCTCGAATCTATTTGTGATGAAACAGCAAAAGAGATCCTAGACGGTATATTTGCTTTTATGACACCAGTTATAACATCTACTGATGGCCTTTGTGTAGCAATTACTAAATATATACCTGCAGCTCTTGCCATTTGGGCCAATCTACATATGTATTCTTCCACTTCTGCTGGTGAAACCATCATGAGATCTGATAATTCATCTACAATAACGACTATCTTAGGCATTGTGTCAATGCCATGAATTTTATTATACCCATCAATGTCCCTTACATTGTTTTCTGCAAATGCTTTATATCTTTCTGTCATTTCATTTACTGCCCAATTAAGGACACCAGCGGCTTTTTTAGGATCTGTAACAACAGGCGTTAGCAAATGCGGTATGCCATTGTAAATATTCAATTCGACAACTTTAGGATCTATTAAAATCATTTTGACTTTATCAGGGGAAGCTTTGTACAATAAACTTACAATTAGAGTATTAATACAAACACTTTTGCCTGAACCCGTAGCACCAGCAATCAACAAGTGAGGCATTTTTGATAAATCAGCTATAACTATGTTCCCAGCAATGTCTTTACCTAACCCTATTGTTAAATCGGACTTGCTTTCCCTAAATTTTTTAGTATCTATAACTTCTCTAAGTGTTACAACAGATATTTTTTCATTTGGTACTTCAATCCCAATTGCAGATTTTCCTGGGATTGGTGCTTCTATTCTAACGGAAGGCGCTGCAAGACTTAATGCAATATCGTCTGTTAAACTAACTATTCTGCTGACTTTGACTCCAGGGCTTGGTTGCAATTCAAATCTTGTAATAGCTGGCCCTCTGCTGACTTGCACTACTTTAGCATCAATGGCAAAATTTTTAAGTGTTTCTTCCAATTTCTTAGCATTTTCTATGATTAAATTATTGTTAACTCTTTGGTGTGGTATACCTTCTTTAAGCAATTCTATGGGTGGATAAATATAATTCTCGTAAGTTTTCCCTTTATTTTCTATCTTTGAGATTTTGGCTTCATCTTCGCTATGGTCTTTTTTCTCATCTATTTCTTCTTCTAAGTACGGTTGTATTATCTTTAATTGTTGTTCTTCGCTATTTGCAACTTTTTTTCTGGATAATTTTTTTTCATCTGGTTTTTCTACAATTTCAGGTAGCATATTTTCATGACTAAATTCTAATGTCTTTTTTTTGTTTTTATATTTTTCTATAAGCTTAGACATCTGTCTATATACTGATTTTATGCTTTCAATAAGTGATATATCTGTAAGAAGTATGATGCTGATGACTAATGTAGAAATCAGAAATAACCAGCTTCCTATAACTCCCAAAAACTTAACAAGTACAAAGACAGTTATGGCAGAAACAATTCCTCCGCCTGACCCATTTAGTCCATGCTTAATGCTATCTAAAACATAATTTTTAAAATAGCCAATGTTATAATAAAAATATATCTGAACCATATTTATAAAACACAGAAATGTTATTAATAAACATATGATTCTTTTATAGTCTAAAAAATTCTTATTTTTAAATAAAAGAAATAATGAATACACTAAAATTAATAGCGATATTGCATACGCGCCTACGCCGAAAAGGCTTTTTAATAAAATTACCAATTCTTTCCCTACTATTCCTGTCTTGTCAGAATAAAGGCTTATCATAGAAATAATCGAAAAAGTAAGCAAAATTATTCCAACTATTTCATTATTGTATTTTTCTTTAGTCTTTGATTTCATAATTATCACCCAATAATTAATTCTACATTTTATATAAAAATCCTTTTTATCAAAAAAATAGATGTGTTAAACACATCTATTATAGCACAATTTGATTTTTTTTGAAATCAATTGTAGTTCCAGGTGCGTATTTAGTTTTTAGATAATCGTTTGGATTTGTAGAGTACATTCTTATTATTTTATATTTATCCTCTTCTTTTTCTAAAATGAATGTTTTTCCTTCCATATATATTTCAATATAATTATCTTTTATTTCATCACATTTTTGAAAGACGAGTTCGTAAGGAATTATAGTGTATAGCATAAAATCACCTATTTTCTTTCTCTTTAATTAATTGTTGAAGTTTTTCAATTGCTTCTGAAACACCTCCAACTTCATCGATCAATCCATAGTCTACTGCTTCTTTTCCAACCAGGATAGTTCCAACATCATTTGCCAGCTCTCCTATCTTTAGCATAAGATTCATAAAAGCATCTCTTTTAATTCTTGAATTTCTTATTACAAATTCAACTATTCTATCCTGCATTTTATTAAAATAATCGAATGTCTGAGGCACGCCTATAACTAAACCTGTCATTCTTATTGGATGTATAGTCATTGTTGCGCTGGGAACAATGAAAGAGTAATTTGACGAAACTGCAAGGGGTACACCTATGCTGTGTCCACCACCTAATACGATTGAAACTGTAGGCTTTGACAAACTGGAAATCATTTCGGCGATAGCCAAACCGGCTTCTACATCTCCGCCAACTGTGTTTAACAAGATTAAAAGACCCTTTATCTGAGGATTTTCTTCAATTGCTACTAATTGCGGTATTATATGTTCATATTTCGTAGTCTTATTCTGTGGCGGTAATATCATGTGTCCTTCTATTTGTCCTATTATTGTCAGACAATGAATACTACTTTCGAAATTTGGCAAATTCGTCTGTCCAAAGCTCTGTATATTCTGCTGTACTGCCGTACCAGTTTGCACAGGTAAATCTTCATTTTTTAATATACCCATTTTATCACTCTCCTATAAAATTAGTATAAAAAAATTAGTGCATATTATGCACTAATTATAGCTTTCAAGCTTAAATTCATCGTGCAAAACCTTCACAGCTATATCTGCCTTATCTTGACTTACAAGACATGAAATAGTATTGTGAGAATCTGCCGTTTGAAAAATCTCTATATTATTATCAGATAATGCTTTTATTATTCTGGCCATAACACCTGGAACACCACGTATTCTATTACCAATTATCGAAACTTTGCTGCAATTTTTCCTTATCGCGTATTTAACATCATTTTCTTTTAACAGTGTTTCTAATTTTGATAAATCAGCTTCCGATATGGTGAATATTTTCTTATCAGGAAAGACATTTATAAGGTCAATACTGATTTTAGCTTCTGCAATCTTCCCAAAAATATCTTTATCATCTCTATTTAATTCAATAATAACTTGAACTCTATTGTTCATATTAGCTATACCTGTAACAAGGTTATCAGAGTCATAAATGTTATTGTAAACATTGTTGTATTGAGTAATAATAGTTCCCGGACTATCGCTCATTGTATTTTTTATTACTAAAGGTATATTGCCTCGCATCGCAATTTCTACAGCTCGAGGATGTATCACTTTTGCACCTTGTTCCGCCAATTGAAAAACTTCATTATAGCTTATTCGCTTCAATATATGAGCATTTGAGACGATTCTGGGATCTGCTGTCATGATTCCATCTACATCTGTATAAATTTCTACGGCATATGCTTTCAATGCTTCACCTAATAATGCAGCAGTCGTATCACTGCCACCTCTGCCTAAAGTCGTTATATCACCATCAACTGTAATACCTTGAAATCCAGCCACTACAGGAATTATATTTTGATTTAATGCGTCAATAAGATATTGTGGTTCTACTCTTATTATTTCTGCATCTCCAAAATTATCATCCGTAATTATTCCCGCTTGTCCTCCAGTAAAAACTTTTGATTTATAGCCTTTGCTCATCAATACATTTGAAAATATGACACTTGAAATAATTTCACCACATGACATTAAAATATCAAGTTCTCTTTTAGGAGTATCCTTATATATTGACTTGGCAAAATTTATTAAAGTATCAGTTGCATACGGATCTCCACTTCTTCCTATTGCAGATACTACTACCACTGGCATGAATCCTTGTTCAATAGCATCTACTACTTTTGATACCGCCATATTTCTTCTTTCAGACGTTGAGACAGATGTGCCACCAAATTTCTGAACAATAATATTCGTAATAACCACCCTTTCATATACATCATGCAAAATAAAATAAATTTAATATTATTATACTTTATTATGCTAATAAAGGAAAGGATATTTTCCTTTCCTTTATTAGCGATCATAAAAATTTCCTCATTTTATCAAGCTCTACTTCCACAATTATCATATCATTTCCTATCTTTTTTATATACTCCCAAGGAATCTCTATGTAATTAGGCCTGCTTCTGAAAATAGATCCTTTTGTTTCATAGACAACAATTGAATTAATCTTTCCAGTATTTTCATCGATTATAAGATCTGAATCTTCAATTAAACCAAGCCTTTTGCCATCATTTAAGTTTACAATTTCTTTGTTGCCAAATTCACTTAGCCTCATCGTATCCTCCTTTCTCATCTATAATCCTGTATGTCCGAAGCCATTCTCTCCTCTTAAAGTTTCGTCCAATTCATCCACTTCAACAATTTCCGGTATTTCTACTTTATTTATTATCATTTGTGCGATTCTAAGTCCTCTCTTAACTATAAAATCAATTTTTCCAAAGTTTATCAATATCAATTTAATTTCTCCTCTATAATCAGAGTCTATAGTACCCGGAGAATTCAACATGGTTATACCGTTATTTAACGCAAGTCCACTCCGTGGACGAATTTGTGCTTCATAACCTTCAGGCAACTGTATCATAATACCTGTTCCTATCAATTTTATTTCTCCAGGTTTAATAACCACGTCTTCATCTACTTTTGCATATAAGTCGATACCTGCGGCTCCATTGCTCATATATTTTGGCAAAGGCAAATCTTTCGCATCATCTGTTTTTTTTATTTTCAAAAGCAATTTATTATTCAATTTTCATCCATCCTATCTGATTTTCGTTTATATCACCGACAACTGAAATCCCCAATTGCTCAATATTAAATATCTTTTTCGCAAGATTGTTGTTAACATCATCATATGTAATTGAATCGATTTTATCTATAATATCATTGACAGTATAAACTTTTTTTAAAAAAAGCAGAGATTTGCCTATCGATGACATTCTGCTGCTAATACTATCCATATCCATTAAAATGCTAATTTTTAGCTGTTCTTTAAATTTGTTTACCTCAAATTCCGAAAAGCCATCATTTTTTACTTTTAAAATTTCCTCTATGATCAGTTCATAAACCGATTTTAAATTTTCAGTTGCAGTACTTGCAAAAATGGTAAAAGCACCTGTGTCAATATATGTAGACGGATAAGAGTAGATCGAATATACTAACCCTTCTTCTTCGCGAATTTTTTGAAACAGTCTGGAACTCATTCCTCCTCCGAATGCATTGCTAACAATAGATAAAGTATATATGCTGTCAAATGAATAATTTATGCCAGGCATACTTATACATATGTTTACTTGCTCATAGTCTTTGCTTTTTAATACTATACCTTTATTCCAGTCAGGTTTGTCTAATGAAATGGCATTATTACAAGAATTTATATATAAAGTCTTTCTTGATATAATATCAAATATAGAGTCATCAAAATTCCCTGCAATTGAAATCACAATATTGTCTTTAATGTAATTATCTCTATAAAATTTGACGATCATGTCTCTATCAAAAGATTTTACAGTATCTTCATAGCCAAGAACAGGATATGATAATGGGTTACCTTTCCAGGTAAGCTTTGCCAACATATCATAAGCGACATCCTCTGGAGAATCATTATTCATGTTTATTTCTTCCAACACTACATTTTTTTCTTTCTCTATATCTTCACTTTTAAAAAGTGGATTAAACACCATATCGAAAAGTACATCAACTGCTTTTTCTGTGTATGAATTATACACTTTAACATAAAAGCAAGTGCTTTCTTTCCCTGTGAATCCATTTAACTGTCCACCGATATTATCAATTTCTTCCGCTATATCTTTTGCGCTTCTATTTTTTGAACCTTTAAATACCATGTGTTCAATAAAATGTGATATTCCATTATTCTCTTTATTTTCATAACGAGAACCAACTTTAATCCATATTCCTATATACACTGAATTAACGTATGGCATCTTATAAGCTACCACATTAACATCGTTAATTTTCTTTTGTATGTACATTTACTACCTCCTCATTTATTTTAGAACATTTGAAACGCTAGTTATTTCATAACCTTTGCTTTCCAATTCTTTGATCATAGTAGGCAGCGCTTCTACAGTGCCTTTTGTCGGATGCATCAAAACGATAGCGCCATTATGAGCTTTTTTTACAACTCTATCGATAATATTATTAACACCTGGGTTGCTCCAATCTATAGTATCTAAACTCCATAAGATTACTTTATAGCCAAGATCTTCAGCAGTTTTTACCACATCATCATTAAAATCACCGTATGGTGGAGCAAAAAGATTAGGTTTTTTTCCAGTTATTTTAAAAAGCACATCACCTGCTTTTGATATATCCGCTGCATATTTTTCCCTGCTCCACTGCGTATACTTAACGTGTGTATACCCATGACTTGCTATCTCATGTCCATCGGTTGCAATTTGTCTTACTATCTCTGGATTTTTCTCAGCCCATTGCCCCTCAAAAAAGAATGTTATTTTTATGTTGTTTGATTTAAATATTTCTAACATCTTTGGAATATACTCATTCCCCCACGCTACGTTGCAAGCAAAAGCTATCTTTTTACTATTTGCATCGCCTTTATAAATAGGGTCATTTGTTTTAAACGTAGAAATAGAATGATTAACTAACATCCCTAATAAGATTATCGCAATAATTATTATTAAAATCAATATTACGGTAGTTTTTTTGGGATATTTTATATAATATATCTTCAACACTAACACCACCTAATCTATTTTCTTAATAAATTTTATTAGGTGATGTTATCAGATATTACTTTTTTATTGAATATTAATAAATAAAAAACATAAACCATAAGCGGTTTATGCATTTACACTTCTTTGTCACTTTTAGTTTCTTCTGGCAAAGCATCTTTCCTCGATAAATTAATCCGTCCTTGTTTATCAATTTCTGTCACTTTTACCAAAATTTCATCACCAATATTTACCACATCTTCGACTTTATTCACATGTTTTTTATCTAACTTAGATATGTGAACCAATCCTTCTTTACCAGGAGCAATTTCTACAAAAGCGCCAAATGAAGCCAGTCTTGTCACTTTTCCTAAATAAATTGAACCTACTTCTACATCTTTTGTTATTGCTTCAATGATCATTTTAGCTTTCTCGCCAGCTTTTAAATCGGTTGATGATATAAATACTCTACCATCGTCTTCTATATCTATTTTAACACCTGTATCTGCTATTATTTTGTTTATTGTCTTGCCACCTGCTCCAATTATATCCCTTATTTTTTCAGGATCGACGTTTAAGCTTATAATCCTTGGAGCATAAGGAGATAATTCCTTTCTTGGCTCTTTTATAGTTTCTAACATCTTATTCAATATGAATAACCTACCTTTTCGAGCCTTTTCTAAAGCTAACGAAAGGATATCGCGATCGATGCCAGCTATCTTTATATCCATTTGTATTGCCGTTATTCCTTTTTCAGTACCTGCAACTTTGAAATCCATGTCACCAAGAAAGTCTTCTATTCCCTGTATATCTGTCAGTATAGATACTATATCGCCCTCTTTAATAAGACCCATTGCAACGCCTGCAACTGGTGCTTTAATTGGAACACCAGCATCCATAAGGGCCAATGTACTTCCGCATACACTTGCTTGTGAAGTTGAACCATTTGAGCTTAACACTTCAGAAACCAATCTGATTGTGTAAGGAAATTCCTCCTCTGAAGGTATCATAGGCTCTAATGCCCTCTCAGCCAGTGCACCATGCCCTATTTCTCTCCTTCCTGGACCTCTTAATGGCCTCGTTTCACCTACGCTAAAAGGAGGGAAATTATAATGATGCATATATCTCTTAGATTCTTCGTCACCTAAACCATCGAGAATTTGTATATCGCCAAGAGGACCTAATGTTGCCACTGTCATAACTTGCGTCTGACCACGAGTAAATATAGCTGAACCATGTGTACGAGGCAAAACGCCGACATCGCATGTTATTGGCCTTATATCATCTAAACCTCTACCATCTACTCTTATTTTTTCTTCAGTGATCATTTTTCGCATCTGTTCTTTTGTAATTGTATATAAAACTTCATCAATATCTGCAAGGTTGTCTGGATATTCATCTTTAAAATGTTCTAAAACTTCTTCCTCAACTTTGTCTATATTATCGTTTCTTTCCTTCTTCTCTTCTGTTCTCAAAGCATTATATATTTTTTCAGTTGCAAATTCCCTAACCTGTTGTTCTAAGTTAGCATCTATTTCATGTACTATTACTTCCGCTTTTGGAAGTCCTACTTCTTTTACAATGCCTTCTATAAATTCTACTATCTGTTTTATGTATTCATGAGCGTACATTATTGCATCTAACATTACTTCTTCTGGAACTTCATTGGCACCAGCCTCAACCATCATTATGGCATCTTTTGTGCCTGAAACAGTCAAATGCAGATCACTTTTTTCTCTCGCTTTTAAGTCAGGATTTATTATGAAATTCCCATCTACAAGCGCTACTGATACAGAACCTGTAGGCCCGTTAAAAGGAATATCAGATATGGATAAAGCAACTGAAGAACCTATCATTGCCACTATCTCCGGCTGAACATCAGGGTCTACAGATAAAACAGTAGCAATAACCTGCACATCATTCCTATATCCATGTGGAAATAATGGTCTTATTGGTCTGTCTATTAATCTGGACGTCAATATTGCTTTCTCAGTAGGTTTACCTTCCCGTTTAATAAAACCACCAGGTATTTTACCTACGGAATAAAGCCTCTCTTCATAATCAACACTTAAAGGGAAAAAGTCAACTCCTTCTCTTGGTTCTTTAGAAGCGCAAGCAGTAACCAGCACAACTGTATCACCATATCTAACAAGAGCGCTACCATTAGCTAGTTGTGCAAGTTTTCCAGTTTGAACGATTAATTTTCTCCCTGCAAGATCGAGTTCAAAAATCCTTTCCATATTATCCTCCTTTCATCCTTTTAATATATTTTTTCAAATATTTGAGCATTAATACAGAAAAAAGAGCGAGGTTACCCGCTCTATTTTCTTAAATCTAACTTTTCAACGATGGCACGGTACCTATCCATATCTTTCTTCATTAGATAATTTAATAATCCTCTTCTCTGACCAACCATCTTAAGCAAGCCGCGTCTTGAATGATGATCTTTTTTATGAACTTTTAAATGTTCATTTAAAGAGTTAATCCTCTCAGTGAGTAAAGCAATCTGAACTTCTGGAGAACCAGTGTCTTTCTCATGAATCCTATTCTCAGCGATTATTTCATTTTTTCTCTCTTTGTTTAGCATGATTTCACCTCCACTCATAAATTCGCCAAATAGCATTGACATCGCCGGTGAACGAATATCAAAGCTATGGTAATCACGGATATAATTTTATCACAAAAAATCAATTATGTAAAATATATTTATAAGATTTTGCTAAAGCATAATCATTTTTCATCTGTTCTATAAGTTCTTTTTCGCTATTGAATTTTATTTCATTTCGAACACGCTTAATAAATTCAATTTCTATAAACAGCCCATAAATATTTTCATTAAAATCTAAAATATACGTTTCAACAGATAAATTATTGACATTAAAAGTCGGATTTATTCCAATATTTGTTATACCGAGAAAGCGTCTATTGCCTATTTTTACTTTCGTTATATACACGCCATTTAATGGTAAGATACAATCCCTGTCTATCCTAATATTAGCTGTTGGGAATCCTAACTTTCTTCCGATTTTTCTACCACTAATGACATACCCTTCTAAGCTAAAATATCTCCCAAGACATTTGCTTGCTTCTTCTACATTTCCTTCCTGGATCAAAGAACGTATAAAGCTACTACTTATTGGAATATCGTTCAATTTTATAGGTTCAACAATATATACTTCATAATTATAAATCTTCGAAAAATTTTTTAAAAGTGAAACATCACCATTAGCATTGTATCCAAATCTATAATTATCCCCTACAACTGCAATTTTCATATTTAACTTGTTAATTAAAATGTTCTCAATAAAAGCCTTTGGAGATAACAATGAAAAATCCTTATTAAAGTCATAAATTATAGCGTAATCTAAATTAAATTTAGAAAATTCCTCTATCTTTTTCCTATTAGTCGTCAATAGCTTTTGATAATCATTTTTGTATATTGTCTTTGTCGTATGGTGTTTAAATGTAAATACAGAGCTCATCATTTTATTTGTTTTTGACAATTCTACTGATTTTTTAATTAGTTCTTGATGTCCAAGATGGATACCATCAAAGTTTCCAAGAGCGATTACTTTTTTATCATTGTATTTTTCTGTATTGTACTCATCTATTATTATCACTTAGCCATCAGCTCCAAATAACAATCGTTCGACATAGATTCTATCACCTACAACTTTGCCAACGCCAACAAAGAAATGTTCTGGACTGTACAATTTTATAAATTCAGCATCTACATCTGTGTATTTATTTTTCACAGGATTGCCATGCACAATCTTATGATAATCATCATTGCTAAGACAAACATCAGGAAATGTTATAATATCATCCATTTTCATTATTTTATATTTTCCATCTACAATTTCTTCTAATGTAAATGAATTTTCTAAAGTAAATGATCCAGCGCTTGTTCTAATAAGCATTGACATATATCCTGAAATATTCAAATAATCACAAATATCACGAACAAGAGCTCTTACATATGTTCCTTTTGAACATTTTACGTCAAACATGATTTTGTACGGTGCTTCGTAAGATAGCACATTAATGTCATATATAGTCACAAGAGAAGGCTTGATATCAATAGTTTTGCCTTCTCGTGCATATTGATAAAGTTTTTTTCCATCAACTTTTTTAGCAGAGTAAATAGGTGGAATCTGTAAAATATCGCCTTTAAATGCATTTTCAATTTCTGATATTTTATACTGTTCCAAAATTTTAACAGGCGTTACACTTGTAATATTTCCAAATTTATCAA
Organism: Thermoanaerobacterium sp. PSU-2; assembly: GCF_002102475.1. Lineage (NCBI taxonomy): Bacteria > Bacillati > Bacillota > Clostridia > Thermoanaerobacterales > Thermoanaerobacteraceae > Thermoanaerobacterium > Thermoanaerobacterium sp. PSU-2. The sequence goes on from NZ_MSQD01000002.1 coordinate 98,438, forward strand.
TGCTGTCTGTAGAGAAACCAAAAGTTATTTCTGCTCTATACGTCTTTGTTTGTGATACTACATACTGAGCCAATTTCGTTGCTTTACCTATACATATAGGCAATACACCTGCTGCTCCCGGATCAAGTGTTCCCAAATGGCCTATTTTTTTTATATTAAGATTTCTCCTTAAAAATGATATTACATCATGAGATGTCATACCTGGCGGCTTCAAAACATTTAAAAAACCATCCATTTTTAATCACTCATCTACTTCAGATTTTATTAAATCTAAAATTTTTTCTTTTACATCATTTATACTGCCTTTTACTAAGAATCCTGATGCTCTTACATGACCACCACCGCCAAATTCTTTAGCTAGTTTATTTACATCCACATACTTTTTAGAGCGTAAACTTCCTTTTACAAAATCGTCTTTTTCAACCAGCATAACAGCGATTTCCACACTATCTATATCTCTTCCATAATTTATAATATTCTCTACATCTTCTAATTTTGTATTTGTGCTAAGAAAATCTTCATTTGATATCTCCATATACGCAACTTTTCCATCAAAATAAAGTTCCATATTGTTTATAACTCTGCCTATTAACTTAAGCTTCTCATATTTAATATTATGAAAAACAATATTGGATATTTTATCCACAGAAGCACCGTTATTTATTAAATCACCAGCAACTTCATGAGTAAATGATGTAGTTGAGCCATACATAAAATGTCCCGTGTCTGTAACAACTCCAACATACAGACATTCTGCAATTTCTTGGTCCAAATCAATACCTAATATTTTTATCAATTGATATACTATCTCAGATGACGAAGCTGCATTTGTATCTACATAATTCATAGTAGCATACAAAGTATTTGAAATATGATGATCTATATTTATTGACTTAGGAACTTTTCTAAGCAATTCTTTTGCCTTTCCCATTCTATCTGAATCAGCGCAATCTACAGCTATAAGCAAATCTGCTGATATGTCAAATGGTTTTGTGATTTTATCTGTGTATGGCATAAATCTATAGATCTCAGGTATATCATCATCAATAAATATAGATACATCTTTTCTCAATTTATTCATGGCCTTGTATAATGCAGTAACACATCCTATTCCATCACCATCAGGTGATACATGCGTTACAATAGCTATTTTTTCAGCTTCTCTTATTGAATCCAACATATCATTTAAAATCATTTGTCTTCACTCTCTTGACTATCTAAATCTCTTAAAATCTTAGAAATATGAGCACCATATTCTATCGAATTATCAAGTTCGAAAATCAATTCAGGAGTATATCTTAACTTAATTCTTTTTCCTAATTCATGTCTTATAAAACCAGTTGCACTTTTTAAACCTTCTATAGTGTTTTTCTTCTCGTCATCATTTCCATAAACGCTAATATAAATTTTTGCATAACGCAAATCTTTTGAAACCTCGATATCTGTTATGCTAGTCATACTGCTTATCCTTGGATCCTTTATCTCTTCGAATATCATTTGGCTTACTTCTTTTTTTATTTCTTCTGATAAACGTCCAATTCTGTACTGCACATTAATTCATCCTTTCAACGAGGTATTTCCTCCATCTGATATGCTTCCAGCACATCACCTTCTTTTATGTCATTAAATCTTTCTATACCGATTCCACATTCAAAACCAGATTGTACTTCTTTTACATCATCTTTAAATCTCTTTAACGAAGATATTTTCCCTTCAAAAATCACTATGCCATCTCTTACTAATCTTATGTTTGCATTTCTGGAAATTTTACCTTCTACAACATAGCATCCAGCCACATTCCCTACATTAGGAACTCTAAATACTGCTCTTACTTCTGCTTTACCTAATTCTTTTTCTCTATACTCTGGTTCCAACATACCCTTCATAGCTGCTTTTAAATCATCAATTGCATCATAGATTACTCTATATAACCTTATATCGACTTTCTCTTTTTCTGCTAAAGACTTAGCCTTGCTATCAGGTCTTACATTAAAACCGATTATTATAGCATTAGACGCGGAAGCAAACATAACATCAGTTTCAGTAATAGCACCAACCGCTCCATGGATAACTCTAAGTCTAACATCATCATTACTCAATTGCTCAATTGAGCTTTTTAATGCTTCCACAGAACCCTGCACGTCAGCTTTTAATATTATATTTAACTCTTTTACATTGCCTTCTTTTATTTGATTAAATAGTTCATCAAGAGATATCTTTTGCTTTTGCATCATTTCTTCTTCTCTAAACTTTTCCTTGCGTTTTTCGGCAATTGAACGAGCTTTTTTCTCATCATCCAATACAACAAGTATGTCTCCTGCCTTTGGAACATCAGATAGTCCCAAAACTTCAACAGGTATTGATGGTGATGCTTTTTTAACCTTCCTACCTTTATCGTCAAACATTGCTCTCACTTTTCCATAAGCTGTGCCAGCAATTATTACATCACCTGTTTTTAGTGTTCCCTTTTGTACTAAAACTGTTGCAACAGGACCTCTGTTTTTGTCAAGTTGTGCTTCAATGATTGTACCTCTGGCTGGCCTATTTGGATTTGCCTTTAATTCTAACATTTCCGCTTCCAACAATATCATTTCAAGCAAATCATCAAGCCCAATATTTTTTTGCGCTGAAACATTGACACATATTGTACTTCCGCCCCAATCCTCTGGCACCAAACCATATTCCACCAATTCTTGCTTAACTCTATCTGGGTTCGCATTAGGTTTATCAATTTTATTTATGGCTACAATTATCGGAACATTTGCAGCTTTAGCATGGTTTATTGCTTCTATTGTTTGAGGCATAACACCATCATCCGCTGCTACAACTAATACAGCAATATCAGTCACGCTGGCACCTCTCGCTCTCATAGCCGTAAATGCTTCATGTCCTGGTGTATCCAAAAACACGACTTTTTTGCCATTTATTTCTACAACAGATGCACCAATGTGTTGCGTAATTCCTCCAGCTTCACGTTGAGTAACGTTTGTCTTTCTGATTGCATCCAGCAAGGATGTTTTTCCATGATCTACATGACCCATCACAGTTATTACAGGTGGTCTGGGCAGAAGATCTTTTTCGTCATCTTCTTTGTCTATGATTTCAAGATTATCTTCATTTTCCTCTTTTTTTTCTAATAAAAAGCCATACTCTTCAGCGATTTGCGAGGCATTTTCATAGTCTATTTGTTGATTTATTGTCACCATTATTCCTTTGGATATCAATTTCTTTATGATATCTGAAGGATTTATTTTCATTTTTTCAGATAGCTCTTTAACAGTTATAAACGCAGGTATCGATATTATTTTAACAGAATCATCTTGTGGTTTATTGTTATCGTCCTTTGCTTTTTTGGCATCTGACTTTTTTTGCTTTTTGTTAGACTTTTTAGGCTTTTCATCAATTTCGTCATATTCTTCTACTAATTCATCGGTCTCTTTTTCCTCTTTTTCGGTCAATAAATCTATTATTAAACTTACTTCATCATCTTCTAACGTGCTCATATGATTTTTTACATTAATATCTAAATCATTTAACTTCGAAATCAATTCCTTGCTCGTAATTTTTAGTTCTTTTGCCAACTCATAAACTCTTGTCTTTGACATTTTATTCACCTCCATTAGTTAGAACCTCCTTTGCTTCAGCTAATAGTTTGTTAGATAGGTTTTCATCTGTAATGCCAATCACCGCTGTATCGTCTCTCCCTATGCTTTTGCCGATATAAGACATATTACCAGCGATTATATATAAAATGTTTTTAGAATTACATAAAGATATAAACTTTTTCTTTGTATTTTCAGAAGCATCTTCCGCTATAATAACAAGACGAACACTTGATTTAGCAATTCCTTTTTCAACTGGCAACCTTCCCGGCAATAATTTTCCTGCTCTCCTGCACAACCCCAGCATAGAATAAAATTTATTCATTTGAAACCTCTTTTCTGATTTGTTCAATAATATCTTCAGTTAATGAAGTTTCCAATGCCCTTTCTATTTTTTTTTGATTTTAAGGCTTTTTCTACACAATCAATGTTTTTGCAGACATAGCAACCTCTCCCAGATAACTTACCTGTCAAATCAACTTGGACTTCATTGCTATGCGCTTTTTTGACGATTCGAAGCAACTCTCTCTTTGGCTTCATTTCCTGGCAACCAAGACACATTCTCATTGGAACTTTTTTGGACTTCACGTTATCAACCCCAACCTTTAAGATTTAGCAGTAGATTCACTTGTTATGTCTATTTTCCATCCTGTTAGCTTAGCAGCTAATCTTACATTTTGTCCTTCTTTGCCAATTGCAAGAGAAAGCTGATAATCAGGTACGACGACTCTTGCTATTTTTTCTTTTTCATCAATATCAATACTTAAAACTTTAGCCGGACTTAAAGCGTTAGTTACAAATTCCTGTGGTTTTGAGCTCCATTTTACGATATCTATCTTTTCACCCTTTAGCTCATTTACAACAGCTTGTACCCTTGCGCCTTTGTAACCTACACATGAACCTACGGGATCAACATTTTCGTCTTTTGCATATACAGCCATTTTCGTCCTTGAACCAGGCTCTCTCGAAATACTTCGAATTTCGACGATACCTTGTTGCAATTCTGGTACCTCCATCTCAAAAAGCCTTTTTACTAATCCTGGATGCGAACGTGATATAAGTATTTGCGGACCTTTTGTAGTCTTTTTAACTTCTACTATATAGACTTTTATTCTATCTCCATGTTTGTAGGTTTCGTTTGGAATCTGCTCATTTGGTGTCAAAGTAGCTTCAGTTTTACCTAAATCAACTAAAACATTCTTTTTTTCTATTCTTTCTACGATTCCAGTGACTATTTCTGATTCCTTGCTTAAAAAGTCTTCATACACAATGCCTCGTTCTGCTTCTCTTATTCTTTGAACAACAACCTGTTTAGCATTTTGTGCTGCTATTCTCCCAAAAGATTTTGGCGTAACTTCAATATCAACGGTATCACCAACAAGGTATTTCTTACTTAATTTTTGAGCTTCTTCCAAACTTATTTCAAGCAAATCATTGTACACATTTTCGACAACTGTTTTTTGAGCATAGACTTTAACATCGCCAGTTTCTCTATCCATCTTTACTTTGACATTCTGAGCTGTTCCATAGTTTTTTTTGTACGCCGAAACCAATGCAGCTTCTATTGCTTCAAACATCGTTTCTTTCGGAATGCCTTTATCTTTGCAAATTTGTTCAAGTGCTTCAATAAATTCACTATTCATTATTTTCCCTCCTTTAATCTAAAATTTTATAACAGGTTTAACCAAACTAACATTTTTTATATCAAATTCTCTTTTCCCGCCATCATCAACAATGATTACTTTATCATCTTCAAGGCCTAAAAGCTCCCCTTCATACTTTTTCTTTTTATCTATCGGTTGATATAATGAAACTTCAACTAAGCTGCCTTTGAATTTTTCAAAATCCCGTTTTGTTTTTAATGGTCTATCTATTCCTGGTGAAGAAACTTCAAGTATATAGCTATTATCTATTGGATCTACTTCATCCAGCTTTTCACTTAAATATTCACTTATAATTTGACAATCGTCTAAGCTAACTCCTCCATCTTTGTCTATATAAACTCTTAGATACCAATTGTTGCCTTCTTTTTTGTATTCAACATCAACCAATTCAAAATTGTTTTTTTCTATGGCGGGAGTAACAAGCTGTCTTGTCAACTCTTCAATCTTTGACAATTTGATAACCTCCTTGTAGCTCATTATTTTATATATATAATACGAAAGAGTGGGAAACCCCACTCTTAAGTTCCATCTCTATTTTGCCATATCAATTATAACATACACAAATAACCAATGCAACATTAAAATAAACTTAATTGATTTGATTCAGGAATATCCTGCAAACAACCATGCTGCTTTAAAATGTCAATAACAGTTTTGCTGATTCTCGTTCTATTTCTCAGGTCTTCTATTGATAAAAATTTGCCTTTTTCCCTCTCTTCAGCTATTATCTTCGCTGCTTGCTTGCCTATACCTTCCAATGAGTTCAATGGAGGTAATATGCCATCTTTTGTAATTAAAAATTTTACTGCATCAGATTTATATAAATCAATATTTGTGAATCTTAGACCTCTAAGGTACATTTCGAGGCCAACCTCTAATATTGTCAATAAGCTTTTCTCTTTTGCCGTAGCATTATTGCCCTTTGATTCAATTAGCCTTATATTTTCCTTGATTTTCTCTAATGAATCCATCATATCTAAATTAAACTCATCAGCTCTAACAGTAAAATAGGTAGCATAAAAAGCCTCAGGGTGGTGCACTTTAAAATAAGCTATCCTAAAAGCCATTATGACATAGGCAACTGCATGGGCTTTAGGAAACATGTACTTGATTTTTTGACATGACTGAATAAACCAATCAGGCACATTATGGTTTTTCATTTCTTCTATTTCTTCATCTTTGATGCCTTTCCCTTTTCTAACGCTTTCCATTATCTTAAAAGACAGTTTCTTATCAAGCCCTTTGCTGATAAGAAATAACATTATATCATCTCTTGTAGAGATTACCTCTTTAAGTGTGGCTTTGCCTTCTTTTATTATGTCCTGTGCGTTATTAAGCCAAACATCCGTGCCATGTGATAGTCCGCTTATTCTTACAAGTTCTGCAAAAGTTGTGGGCTTTGTATCAACCAGCATTTGTCTTACAAATTTCGTTCCAAATTCAGGCAATCCTAAAGTGCCTACTGTACAATTTATATCTTCTGGATTTATGTTAAGTGCTTCTACACTTGTAAAAAGGCTCATCGTCTTTTTATCATCTAATGGTATTTCTCTGGCATTGATTCCTGTCAAATCTTCCAGCATTCTTATTACAGTAGGATCATCATGACCAAGTATATCAAGCTTAAGCAATCTTCCGCTTATAGAATGATAATCAAAGTGTGTTGTTATTATGTCTGAATCTTGTGCATCTGCAGGATGCTGTATTGGTGTAAAATCGTAAATATCTTTGTCTTTAGGAACGACCATAACGCCACCTGGATGTTGCCCTGTAGTCCTTTTGGCACCAGTACAACCCATGACTAACCTCTTGATTTCTGCATTATGAACCGTTAAATTTTTTTCTTCGAAATACTTTTTCACAAAGCCGTATGCTGTTTTATCAGCCAATGTACCAATAGTTCCAGCTCTAAAGACGTGACCTGTACCAAATATTTCTTCTGTGTACTTATGTGCTATCGGTTGATAATCTCCTGAAAAGTTTAAATCTATATCTGGTTCTTTATCCCCTTCAAATCCAAGGAACACTTCAAATGGAATATCATGCCCATCTTTTCTCATCTTTGTTCCGCATTGTGGACAATCTTTATCAGGCATATCCACACCAGAACCATAACTTCCGTCTAATATAAACTCCGAGTGCTTGCAATGAGGGCAGATATAATGAGGTGGCAGTGGGTTAACCTCGGTTATTCCACTCATGGTTGCCACAAATGATGAACCGACTGAACCCCTTGAACCAACTAAATAACCATCACTCAGTGATTTTGTAACTAACTTTTGAGCTATAATATACATGACAGCATAGCCATTATTTATGATAGAATTTAACTCTTTGTCCAGCCTTTTTTCAACTATTTCTGGCAATTTTTCACCGTATATTTCATGAGCTTTGTTTAATGTCAATTTCCTAAGCTCTTCTTCTGCACCTTCTATTGACGGAGGAAATGTTCCATCTGGTATTGGTTTAACATCTTCTATAGAATCTACTATTTGATTAGGATTGTCTATGACAATCTCCTTTGCAATCTCTCTATCAAAATAATCAAATTCTCGCAGCATTTCATCAGTTGTTCTGAAATAAAGTGGTGGTTGTCTATCAGCATCTTTAAACCCCTTTCCATACATGAGTATTTTTCGATACACATTATCCCAAGGGTCTAAAAAATGTACATCACACGTTGCAACAACCGGCTTTTTGAGTTGTTTGCCTAAATCATAAATTCTTTTATTTATTTTAATCAATTCTTCTTTGTTTTTTACCTCACCCTTATCAATTAAAAATTCGTTATTTCCTAAGGGTTGCACTTCTAAATAATCATAATAACTGATGATTTCATGTAATTTATCGTCGTCAAGATTTGATATAAGTCCTCTAAAGACTTCGCCTTGTTCACAAGCAGAACCAATTAACAATCCTTCTCTCATTTGCGACAAAAGACTTTTAGGAATTCTCGGATTTCTATGAAAATACTCCAAATTTGACCTTGATACCAATTCATAGAGATTTCTCAACCCCTTTTGATTCTTGACAAGTATAATCACATGATATGTAGGCATTTTTTTTATGTCAACCTTGTTTTTTAAATAATCATTTATTTCATTTACTTTTTCTATTCCGCTTTCTTTCAGCTTATTGATGCTTTTAATAAAAATTTCAGCAGTTGCTTTAGCATCGTCTACGGCTCTATGATGATTTTCAAGTGACACACCAAGATGCTGCGCTACAGTATCCAGTTTGTAATTTTTTAGATTTTCATACATGTGCCTACTTAACTCTAAAGTGTCTAAAACGGGATTGTCCACTTCCATACCAAGATTTCTGGCCTTTGTCTTTATAAAAGTCACATCAAAGTTTGCATTATGCGCTACAAGAATAGAATCCTTTATAAAGTCCAAAAATTTAGGCAAAATTTCTTCAATAGATGGGTACTCTTTAACCATGTCGTCTGTTATGCCAGTCAATTTTGTTATAAATTTAGATATGTGAACTTGTGGATTCACAAAAGTCTCGAATGTATCTACTATTTGACAATTTTTTATCTTAACAGCCCCAATTTCAATAATATTGTCATTAATGCTTGAAAGACCGGTAGTTTCAATGTCAAATACAACAAAGCTGCCATCGATAGTCGTAGATGTGCTTCCGCTGACGATTGGAACACCATCGTTGACAAGATAACCCTCTACACCGTAGATGACTTTAACACCATATTTTTTCGCAGCACTTTGAGCTTCAGGATAAGCCTGCAATACAGCATGATCTGTTATTGCAATCGCTTTGTGCCCCCACTCTGATGCCCTTCTGATTAAAGACTCTGCAGAGCTTACTCCATCCATGCTGCTCATTTGAGTATGTACATGCAGCTCTACCCTTTTTTGTGGATGAGAATCTACTCTGACAGATTTCTCGCACAGTTCTACGTCTTTAGCATTCAATATTAGATCTCTTTCATATTTATCGTAAATAACAGTACCACGCACTTTTACATTGCTTCCTATTGTCAATCTGTCCTTGATTAAATTGTATTTTTCACCATTTAAAAATGCTTTAACTGTAAATGAAGATGTAGTATCAGTAATATCAAAAGTCATCAGATATTTAGATTTTATTTCGCGAAAATCTATTGAAAAAATTTCACCTTTTATTGCAACATCATCGCCTTCTTGAAATACATCGCAGATCTTTACAACTTCTGTATTTATTTCTTTTCCAAGCAATACTTTGCTGTCATTATCATCCACGTCACTTTCAATTTTTTGGCTACTTTCTGTAGGACTTGTGATGATGTTATTTGCCAAGATTTCTTCGTCCTTTTTGATTTCTTCATGAAGTTTGTCATATATTGCTTCATCAAAATCTAAAGCAAAATTTACGTCTAGATCATAATATTCTTTTATCAATTCGCCAATGTACGCATCGATTTTGTTTTTCTTAAGAAAATTAAAAGATACTTCATTTGATGCCTTTATTATTACATGTTCCTCATCTTTAATCGATACATGACATGATTTTATAAAGCTTAAAGTGCCAGGATATTTTTCACTGGCTTTTTTTATAATATCGTCCCAATAATCATTTAAAATGGAATACACATCAATGTTATTTGTGCCTATAAATTCAAATTCTATATTAGAAAGTAGAGGGATTTTTGATTTGATAGTAGATTTTAAAGATTCTAATTTTGAAACATCTTTTTTAAAATTGAAAGGCAAAAACAGTATAAGCTTTCTTTCCTTTAGACATAAACTTATCTTATTTATTTTTATATCGCTTATACCTAATTCCTCTTTAAGAAAAGAAGGTAGCATCAAAACGCACTCCTTACATCCATACCTTTAAAATGTCTTTATACATCATCAATCTAGCTTTAAAACCTTTAATAAAACCCAATTTTTCTTCTTTCATTACATGCGTCATATTTTCTAACTGTACATGTTGCACTCTTAAATGTTTTTCTTTGGCATATTTCGTAAGCGCTACTTCTATTCCATATTTCAAAATGTCTACATCGCTTTTATTTATAAAATCTATAAGAACATCTCTTTTTAAAGCACGCTGCCCTGACAAAAAAGGAGCTATTTTTTGTGCTAAATCAGTTCTTTTCCTTCCAGATGAAAATATGCCAACTGCCATATCACACTTATTATCTAAAACAGGTTTTACTAATTTATTAAAATGCTCTGGAGTAAAACCTATAAGATCTGCATCAAGCAAAACTAATACATCTCCATTAGCAGCTTGAATGCCCCTTTTTAAAGCGGCACCCTTCCCTAAATTTGTCTTTAGATTTATAAGCTTTACGTTAAAAAGAGAAACGACTTTTTCAGTATCATCTGTTGAACCATCATTTACAACTATTGTTTCATCAATAATATTGATTTTTTCTAATACTTTTAAAACATCTTTTATATTTTTTCCCTCATTATACGCAGGAATAATGACAGATATCATCATGATTTCTCCTTCAGTATATCGTTAAGTTCCTTAATAAATTCATCAAAAAGCTTATCTTCTGGTACTTTTTTAATAATCTTTCCTTTTTTAAAGATAAGACCTTCTCCAATTCCACCGGCTATTCCTATATCTGCTTCTCTTGCCTCGCCGGGGCCATTGACTGCACATCCCATTACAGCAACTTTTATGTTTTGATTTATATTTGCTGTTGCTTTTTCAACTTTTTGAGCCAATTCTATCAGATCAATTTTAGTTCTTCCACATGTTGGGCAAGAAATTATTTCTACGCCTCCTTTTGCCAATTCTAAAGATTTTAATATTTGTTTTCCAACTCTTACTTCTTCGACAGGATTCCCCGTCAAAGATACTCTTATTGTATCTCCAATACCCATATATAGCAGTGTGCCAATCCCAACAGCAGATTTTATAGTTCCTGAAAAAATTGTTCCAGCCTCTGTAATGCCAACATGAAGTGGATAATCTATCTTTTCAGAAATAATCTTATAAGACTCAATTGTCAATGGTACATTAGTAGTTTTCAAAGATACCACTATATCGTAAAAGCCGCATTTTTCTAACAGAGATACACTTTTAAGTGCACTTTCAACAATTCCATCCGCTGTTACACCACCATATTTATTTAAAATGTCCCTTTCCAATGAACCAGAATTTACACCTACTCTTATGGGGATTCCTGCTTCTTTAGCAGCAGCTACTACTGCTTTAAGCTTATCATCTCCACCAATATTGCCTGGATTTATCCTGATCTTATCTGCTCCACACTTGATAGCTTCTAAAGCTAATCTGTAATCAAAATGTATGTCGGCAACAATAGGGATATCAATTTCTTTTTTTATTTCTTCAATGGCTTTTGCAGCATCTACATCAAGGACAGCTACACGCACAATATCACAACCCACACTTTCAAGCTCTTTAATTTGCTGCACGGTTTTTTTTACATCTTTTGTGTCAGTATTAGTCATGGACTGTATTGCAATCGGGTTTTCTCCACCTATGCGTACGCTTCCTATTTTTATTTCTTTTGTTCTTTTCCTCATAAAGTTTATCACCTATTATTTTAAAATATTTATCCTAACCAAATCTTTATATGTAGCAAAAAGTATAAGCGCAATAAGCAACATAAAACCTATATAATGGACAAATCCTTCTTTTTCGGGATCGACAGGTTTTCCTCTAATTTTTTCTATCAGCACGAATAGAATCCTACCGCCATCCAATGCTGGAAACGGCAGTAAATTAAATAACCCTAAATTTACGCTTATAAGCGCAGTAAATGCCATTAAATTCAGTATGCCAGATTTCGCCTCTGTGCCAATAGCTTGAACTATGCCAACTGGCCCCATCAAATCATTCGTTGAAACTTTGCCAGTTATTAACATGTACAGAGATAAAATTATCATTTTCGAAAAATAAATAGTTTGTTTTACACCACTATCGACAGCTAATACCAAAGACCTGCGATACTGTGGCACTATACCTATCATTGGCTTTGCAGTGCTTTTGTCAACTATCGGTATAACAGACTTTTTTAAAGTAGCATTTCCCCTTTTAATTGTAAAATTTAATTTTACTCCATTGTTTGAATTTATAATATTTTGCAATGTAGTCCAATCATTTATTTTAGTATTGTTTACCATTACTATTTCATCTCCCGGCTTTATACCGGCCTTTTCTGCAGGATAACCACTTATAGTTGAACTGACAATCGGAACTGGACTTCCAACAAAATAGAAAACCATAATTAAAATTATAAAAGTTAATAATATATTCATCAAAGGACCAGCCGCAAAAATGCCAAGCCTTGTGTACCAAGGTTTATTAGTCACAGCTCTTTTATCATTAGACATTTCATCTTCACCTGCTAAAGCACAAAAACCGCCAAAAAGCATTAATCTAAACGAATATTCTGTTTCACCATGTTTTTTTGAAAATATCTTCGGTCCAAAACCAATAGCAAATTCATTAACTTTTGTGCCAGACAATTTTGCTACTATAAAATGTCCAAACTCATGAATCGTGACTAAAATGCCCAATACAATTACACTTACAACAACATAAAAAAATACCACTTACCTATCACCTCATATATTCACGCTTAATTTTTTCCCTTATTTCTTTATCTACTTCTATTATATCATTTAATTCAGGATTAATGATGTTTTTATGATTATTCATATATTTTTCTATTATATGAGGAATATCATTAAACGAAATTGCTTTTTCTAAAAACAATTGAACTGCTACTTCATCTGCTGTATTTAAAACTGTTGTCATTGTTCCACCTTCTTCTAAAGCATCATATGCCAGTTGAAGGCATCTAAAAGTATTAACATCTGGTTTTTCAAATGATAAACTTCCAATCTTCGCAACATCCAAATATCGTATGCCTTCTACATATACCCTGTTTGGAAAATTTAAAGCATACTGTATCGGTATCCTCATATCAGCAGTCGCCATTTCTGCAATAATGCTTCCATCAATAAACTCTACCATTGAATGGATTATGCTTTCTTTATGCACAACAACTTCTATTTTTTCCAATGGCACATCAAAAAGCCATTTAGCTTCTATTACCTCAAACCCTTTATTCATAAGTGTAGCAGAATCAATTGTTATTTTCTTACCCATCTTCCAATTAGGATGATTTAAAGCTTCTTCAACTGTCACTGATTTTAAATCGCTTAATGTTTTCCCTCTAAATGGTCCTCCAGATGCAGTTATAATCAATTTATTTACAAATTCTTTTTTTCCTGATTGAATGCATTGGTAAATCGCATTGTGTTCACTGTCAACAGGTAGTATATTTATGTTTTTCTCAATTGCCAGTTTCTTAATTATATGTCCGCCTGTAACTAAGCATTCCTTATTGGCAAGTGCAATATCATGCCCTGCTTCAATCGCTTTTATAGTAGGAATAAGCGCTGCTATGCCTTCAATTGCTACAACAACAGTCTGAACATTTGAAAGAGAAGCTACTTCGTTTATTCCACCATCACCAGAGAGAATCACTGTATTAGTGTCCACCATTTCTTTTAACTTTTTTGCAGACAATTCATCTTTAACAGCTACAAATTGCGGCTTAAATTCATCAATTTGTTGCTTTATAAGATCAATATTATTATAACATGTAAGTCCTATAACACGAAATTCATTTGATTTTCTTACCACATCAAGTGTTTGAGTCCCAATCGAACCTGTAGAACCTAAAACGACAATATTTTTCATGCCTAGCTCCTTTCATCTGTATAAATATGTGAAAAATATGTAAATACAAGGAGATACAAAAAGAATACTATCAAATCTATCCAATATCCCGCCATGCCCAGGAATAATTTTGCTAAAATCTTTCGTGTTGCAATTTCGTTTTATAAACGACGCAAAAAGATCACCTATTTGAGCCACTATACTGCCTATAATGCTTAAAAAAATGATATAATAATAATTTAGTTCTAATTTTCCTCTAAATAAATATGTAAACAAAAGGCATCCTACCAACGAACCTATTATTCCACCAACTGAACCTTCAAAAGTCTTGTTAGGACTAATTGATGGACATAATTTATTTTTACCGATGCGTTTACCTATGAAATATGCAAAAGTATCTGTCAGCCAAGAAATGATAAATATAAGCCATACAAGCAAGTAACCGCCTTTAATATCCCTTATTTTCCCTATGTACGAGAAAAAAATGACATATATGATTCCCATAATCGTTATGGAAGTATCTTTCAAATTATACTTATGAAGTACAACCGGAATAGAAAATATTACTACAGACAAAATCACAAAAAGATCTATAGAATCATAGGTATAACCAAAAATATAAAAAAATAAGACAGCCCCATAGCCTATAAAATTTATAGGCCTTATTTCTGTATTTTTAAACACCGCGTAAAACTCGTACAATCCAATAAGACTGATAGCTACTAAAAAAAGTCTAAGATACCAGCCCCCCATGATTAATGCCGCAAAAACTAAAGGAAGCCCTATTACTGCACTAAGTATCCTTTTTTTTAACATAGATTCAACTCCTTAATTCATATGCCGCCAAAACGTCTATTTCGCTTTTGGTAATCAAATATAGCCTGCAAAAGGTGCCTTTTTTCAAAATCTGGCCATAAGACATCAGAAAACCATAGCTCAGAGTATGCAGACTGCCAAAGCATAAAATTGCTAATTCGCAATTCTCCGCTTGGTCTTATAATCAAATCAGGATCTGGTTGTCCTGATGTATATAAATTATCGGCAATAACATTTTCATCAATATCATTTAAATCAATTTCGCCGTTCAATAAAGAGCTGCCTATCCTTTTAAATGCTCTAACTATTTCACTTCTGCCACCATAATTTAAGGCGATATTTAAAGTAAGGCCAGTATTGTTTTTGGTTATTTCCTCGGACTCTTTTATCTTGATTCTACATTTTTCAGGTATCATTGATAAATCGCCAATAAAGTTTAATTTCACATTGTTTTCATTCAATTCATTTACTTCACGACCTAAATACTCTATAAGTAAGTCCATCAATCCATTAACTTCATCTGCAGGCCTTTTCCAATTTTCTGTCGAAAATGCGTATAAAGTCAAATACTTGATTCCGATTTCAGATGATGCTTTAACAATTCGCCTTACAGCTTCCATACCAGCTCTATGTCCAAGTGTTCTTATGAAACCTCTCTTTTTCGCCCATCTACCATTTCCATCCATTATTATTGCCACATGCTTTGGAATATTGTTTTCATCAAGTTTTTTCTCTATATCCTCATCAAAATCTTTTTGTCGTTTTTTGATAAACCCCATTAAATTTCCTCCTTATAATATGGGCAATACCCCCTCATGTGAGGGGGTTAAAATTCAGCTACTATAACTGATAATATACCATCTTCAAACATCGTTTTTAAGACGCGTCTCTGATATCCTCTATATTTTTTGGTAGGCTTAGTAAATATTATATTGTATTGAACATTATTTTTTTCTAAAATCTTCTTAGCCGCTTCAATATCGTACCCAATAATATCGATCAAATCTCCATTATCTCCTTTTCCTTTTGCTCCAAAATTTTGTCTATCTCTTTAATATAATTATCCGTAAGTTTTTGTACATTTTCTTCACTTTTTAATTTCTCATCTTCCGAAATCTCGCCATTTTTATCCATCTTTTTAATAGCATCATTGGCATCTCTTCTAATCTGCCTTACTGCGACCCTAGCTTCTTCACCTTTTTTATGAACTAATTTAACAAGCTCTTTCCTTCTCTCTTCTGTCAAATCCGGAAAAACTAATCTGATTATTTTGCCATCAGAAGTAGGATTAATGTTTAAATCTGATTTTTGAATTGCTTTTTCAATTTCAGATATTTTGGATGTGTCCCACGGCTGAATGATTATAACTTTTGGTTCTGGTGCCGTAATTGTCGCTAACTTATTTATTGGAGTCATGGTACCATAGTAGTCGATTGATATTCTGTCTAAAAGTGCAGGATTAGCCCTGCCAGCCCTTATAGACATCAATTCATTTTTTAAAACTGCTATTGACTTTTTCATTTTTTCTTCAGTGTTTTTTAACAAATCATCCATCGCTATCCCTCCTTGACAATTGTTCCTATTTTTTGGCCCATTATTACGTTCTTAATGTTTCCTGGTACAGTCAAATTAAACACGATAATTGGAATATTATTGTCCATACATAGAGAAGTTGCTGTAGAGTCCATCACTCCAAGTCCTCTGTTAAGCACATCAAGATATGTCAACTTATCAAATTTAATAGCATCTTTATGTTTAACAGGGTCCTTATCATAGACTCCATCTACTTTCTTAGCAAGAAGAATCACTTCCGCATCTATCTCAGCAGCTCTTAAAGATGCTGTCGTATCGGTAGAGAAAAAAGGATTACCAGTACCAGCCGCAAAAATCACAACTCTTCCTTTTTCAAGATGCCTTATTGCCCTCCTTCGAATATACGGTTCAGCAATCTGCCTCATCTCAATGGCAGTTTGAACCCTCGTTTCTACACCTCTCCGCTCTAAAGCATCTTGCAAAGCAAGAGAATTAATAACTGTAGCAAGCATTCCCATATGATCAGCGGTAGTCCTATCCATTCCTACTCCTTCTCTACCCCTCCAGATATTACCACCTCCAATTACAACGCCTATTTGAACGCCCATTTCTTTTACTTCTTTTATTTGATCAGCAATTAAATTTACAGTTTCAAAATCGATACCGTATCCTGTGCTGCCAGACAAAGCTTCTCCTGAAATTTTTAATATTATTCGTTTGTATTTCACAGACATTAAAACACCTCATTTTATTATTCTATAAAAATATTAAAAATCCTTCATAAAAATCTATTAAAAATAGGACACAACCGTGTCCTATTTTGGTTGCCTATTTAATTTTATTCTTCTTCTTGAGAATTTTCAATACCTTCTCCTCTTTCGAATCTCACAAATCTTCTTATTATTATATTTTCACCAAGCTTTGCAATCAATTCATTTAATAGGTCTTTTATCGTCTTGCTATCATCTCTTATATACAATTGTTCTAATAAGCAATTTTCCTTATAGAATTTTTCGAGTCTTCCTTCAATTATTCTGTCAATCACTTGGGCTGGTTTGCCTTCATTTAATGATTGTGCCTTTAAAATTTCCCTTTCTTTTTCAATAACTTCTTGCGGTACATCTTCTCTTTTTATGTACTGCGGATTTGCTGCAGCGATTTGCATGCATATTTCTTTTACAAAAGATTTAAAATCATCTGTATTGGCGACAAAATCTGTTTCACAATTTACTTCAACAAGAACACCAATTCTGCCGCCACCATGAATGTACGATTCTACTAATCCTTCATTTGCAACTCTGCCAGCCTTTTTAGCAGCGGCTGCTAATCCTCTTTCTCTTAATATATCAATCGCTTTTTCAATATCGCCATTAGAATCAGTAAGCGCTCTTTTGCAATCCATCATACCTGCCCCAGTACGCTCTCTAAGTTCTTTAACTTGTTGTGCAGAAATCATATAATCTTACCTCCATCCTAATATAATTTATGGTAAGGATGAAAATTCCTTACCATTCTAAAATTACTCTTCAACCGCAGTTAATTGTTCACCCTGTTTAGCCTCAATTACAGCATCAGCTATCTTTGAAGCTATTAATTTTACAGCACGAATCGCATCATCGTTGCCCGGTATAGGATAATCTACTTCTTCAGGATCGCAATTTGTATCAACAATTGCAACGATAGGAATATCGAGATTTTTAGCTTCAGCGATGGCAATTGCTTCTTTCTTAGGATCAACCACAAAAAGTACCGATGGAAGGCTATTCATGTTTTCTATTCCACCTAAATACTTTTGAAGTTTTTCCTTTTCTTTTCTAAGCTTTATAACCTCTTTTTTAGGTAAAACTTCAAATGTGCCATCCTCTTCCATCTTCTTTAACTCTTTAAGTCTTTCAATCCTGCTCCTAATTGTCTTGTAATTTGTCAACATTCCACCAAGCCATCTTTGATTGACATAGTACATTCCGCATCTTTCTGCTTCTTCTTTAACAGAATCCTGGGCTTGTTTCTTTGTACCTACAAATAAGACAGTACCATCATTTGAAACAACATCTTTTATAAAATCGTATGCTTCCTCTATCTTTTTTACCGTTTTTTGAAGATCTATAATATATATTCCATTCCTCTCGGTAAAAATATAAGGAGCCATCTTAGGATTCCATCTTCTTGTTTGATGACCGAAATGTACACCTGCTTCTAATAATTGTTTCATTGAAATAACTGACATATTCTCACCTCCTGGTTATTCCTCCGTTCAAATCATCTCACAAAACAACCATTGTGGCACCAGTTTTATGATCTTTGAACGTGCGTTATCCACTGATTAATATATTATATTATGATATTTTTGTCAATACAATTTTAAATTTTTATGTCCACATGCCCTAATAAAAACTTTTTTCTTTCTTTTTGAGATGATTTCCCTTCCATTCTATTTTTATCTTTCTTAGTTGACAATTTATTTGATTCGTTGATTTTGTTTGTCCTGCTTTTTTTTATCTCATTTTCATTATTTATCATCTCCATGAATTGACCAACAAATACATCTGGCCTTTGAATTTCAATCTGTTTTATATTGCTTACGTCCACCATTTTAGGAATTGCTACCTGTAAATCTATCGGATTTACTGACATATATATTCCCCCTTACCCTATTGGCAATATGTCTATATCCGCACCATTTCTCACAAAAGTAACATATTTTACAGGATCCTTTATGTTTCTAGATACATCATCTATGGTTATTTTTGTTCCCGGATAAACCGTATCATATACTTTAATTATACCAAATGATTCATCATTATTTGAATTTAATTCTCTATATTCATCTAACAAGGATTTATTCTCAGCTTCCAACTGCAACAAAGATTTAAGAGTTTTTTCATAAATGGCTCTTTTATCTTCGGGTACACCTAATTTCGTTAAATATGAAACGATTTTATTTAATCCGTCTATGGATTTCTCATTTTCAGATATTTTTTTAGATATTTCTTCTTTTCTCTTTCTCTTTTCAGGTGGTTCTCCGACTATTAACTCTGTATGTACAAACATTTTAGAACCAACGTTTATTGCTTCTATTTCTCGCGTTGCTATAACTACACTTCCAACGATTACACCTTTGTTTCCAATTAATTTAACGCAGCTATTTGTTTTCACTGTGCTGTACATTATGGCCTCACTTACGACATCATCTTCAGCTATTACTTCACAATTTTGCAAATACTTCGATACAACTTTCCCACCTGAGATAATTTTTGCCTTACCATTACCTTGAATGCCTTTATGAATTATTATATTACCCTTTGCCGATATGGTAGAGCCTTCTACAACACCATATATTTCCACATCTCCATCGCTTTCTATCTTATATCCAGAACTTATGTTGTTGTAGATTTTAATACTTGCAAAAGTTCTGACATTTCCTGTGGAAGCATTGACATCTTTTAACTCAATTATAGGATTTACATTGATTTTTTGATCTTTTTTAAAAATATGTCCATCAATAGAGGAATAAAGACATCCATCATTAATATATGTATTTTTGCCTAATGGCAATTTGGCCTCTTTGCCTTTATTTGCTTTGACTATTTCTCCTTTTACGTTCATACCGTCTATACCGTCTTCAGGATCTACCTTTCGGGCTATGATTTCATCCTTTTTCACACTTTTAAATATTTGCAACTCTTTATAATCCACTCTTCCATCTTCAAGCACTTTCGGTTCAGCATTGCTTTCAAAATCGATTAAATACTCAACACGCCCATCTTTCCCATTTATAGGCTTTTTACCTTGTGCAATCAAATAACGTTCGTTAATATTGGGGGACTTGCAAATTTTATCGATGACATTTTCAATTATCCCAAAAACTACGTTGTGTGAACTTAATAAATCGTAAATATTGTCTTTATTTAAAGTGATACCATCGTTTGAAATATTTTCAACTATTAAAAATGCTGACATTTTGTCCGATGATATTTCCAATTTGCAAGAATATTTTAAATCACACATAAAAATGCCCCCAAATTTTTATTAGTTACAGCAAGTCACTTAGCTTTTCCTTTAACTTTTTTATGGCCTTTGAATGAATTTGTGATATTCTAGATTCCGTCAGTCCCATTATTTTACTAATTTCCTTATAGTTCAAATCCTCATAGTAATACAATGAAATAATCAATCTTTCTTTCTCTTGTAGCGTATCAATAGCCTTAGAAATATTCTGCTTCAAGTCAAACATCATTACTTCGCTTTCAGGATTTGTAACTTCGTTGTCTGTGATTGAAGTGATTTTTAAATTATTCTCAATCACTTCATCTAAAGAACTTATGTATCCTGCATTCATGTAGCTTAAAGTCTTTAAAACGTCATTTTTTGATAACTTTGTTGCCTCCATAATTTCTTCTATAGTAGGTTCTCTTTTATATTCCTGTTCCAATTGTTCAATTGTTTTTTCGATGCTTTTATATCGTTTTTTTAGACTTCTCGGAATCCAGTCTTTTTTTCTCAAATAATCAATTATCTCTCCCTTTATTCTTATCGACGCATATGTTTCAAACTTTACACCTTTTGATACATCATATTTATTAACTGCATCGATTAACCCAATCATTCCTTGGCTTATAAGATCATCAGTATCTTCTTTGCTTAATTCTGACAAGCAAATTCTCTTGACTATATGCTTAACAAGTGGCATATACTTGATGATTATGTCTTCCTTGGAACTTCCGTCTTTTTGTTTCTCATATTTATCCCATAAGTCTTGTTCGAGTAGAGACATTTTTAAACATTCCTTTCCTACCCTAAATAAATTTTACACCATGCCCAATTGTTTTAATTAATAGCTTACCACTTTCGCAGTCAAATTCAATTGTACGACCATAATTACCACCTGTATCCTCTGAAACCAATGGTATGTTTAAAGACGATAAAACTTCTTTAGTAGCAATTACATTGCGGGCACCTATATTCATAATATCCAAGTTTGCCTTTGTTGCAAACATTTGAGCGCCACCTGCTATTTTACTTATTATGTACTTTCTGTCAGCACCTAACTCTAACATCATATCTATCAATGCTGTGATACCTGTATCAGCAAATTTAAGTTTATTTGAGTTGTTTTTACTTTGATTGCTATATGGCAACATAATGTGGACAAGTCCAGATATTTTACTTACTTTGTCATATAGGACGATACCCACACATGACCCAAGACCGACTGTAACCAATTTGCTTGGACACTTTGCAACTCTTGCATCGGCCATTCCTACTCTAAATGTAAAATTATCCATCTAATTCAACTCCAAGTGCGCTAAGTATTTTATCAAATGATTCTATATCAGGTATAAGAAAGAAATCGCCTTTTATTAATCTATTGCCTTCAAAAAACTCCGTCTCAATAAACAAAATTTTATCTGACAATTCGCTAAATTTAATTGCAGGAACGCTTAATATAGCACCTGCCATATCAATGCTGATTGCAGGAGGTGATATTTTCATGTCCAAATTTGTCAATGTAGACAGTGAAGACACATAACTTCCTGCCATAATATTACCTATTTCTTCCAATGCTGATTTTTCGATTTCTGTAAATTCATCGCCAACATTGACTCCCATCAAATATTGAATCAAATAAGAAGCACTTTCAACATCTAAAGAAAATAAAATATTGCCATTCACACTTCCTTCAAGATCAAAATATATTCCCACAATAATAGTGTCGGCAAGTCCGAATATATCCTGTACTTCGTTTAATTCCATCAGCCGTACGGTAGGGATTTTCATATCTATTTTCTTTCCTATCAAAGATGCTAAAGCTGTTATAGCGTTTCCTGAGCCTATATTCCCAAGCTCTTTAAGCACATCGATGTATGTCTCATTTATCTTATTTATATTCATATCTTCACTTCCTGCTGAGTAGTCAATTTGTCTATATCAAAAAGCATCAATAGCCTGCTTCCTACCTTTCCTATTCGCCCAATAAAACTTTCCTTTTTGTATAAATTGCTGTTAACATCTATTGAGTCTATGTTTTCATCATTTATTTCTACAACTTCATTAGCATTATCTACAATAACTCCAATTACAATGTCGTTATTTTTTATTATGACGATCCTTGTATCATCGTTAAAATCAACTTCTTCTAATTTTAACAACATTCTAATTGAAATGACAGGAATTATCTCACCCCTCAAATTTATAACACCTTTTACAAATGAAGGCGCTTTTGGAACTCTTGTTATCTTAGTAATTTTTTCAATGGATTGTACTTTATCAATTTCTATTCCGTATTCTTCACCGCCTAATTTAGTCACGACAAACATGCTCATATGTAACGCCTCCTTCTTCTCTTAAAATAAATTATTAGAATCTATGATTAAAGCCACTTGCCCGTCCCCCAATATTGTCGCGCCAGCAATTACTTTTACATTGCTTAAATATTTACCTAATGGTTTTATTACTATTTCCTGCTGCCCAATAAGTTCATCAACACTACATGCAGCCAAATTGTCGCCTTTTTTTATAATCACACATATAAACTCATCATTGTCTTCATTAGACTCAACATCTAAAACATTATGCAGCCTTATAAGTGGAATTACTTTGCCTCTATACATGACGACTTCCTTGCCTTGTACCAAATGTACTTCGCTTTTATTTTTGTTTACAATTTCCGATATTGAATTAAGTGGAAAAGCGTACTTTTCGTTTCCAACCATCACTAACAATGCCTGAATTATAGCCAAAGTCAATGGCAATTTTATTATAAATTTTGTCCCCTTATCTTTTTCCGTTTTGACTTCTATGGAACCGTTCAAAGATTCTATCTTATTTTTAACTACATCAAGTCCTACTCCTCTACCTGATATATCAGATATCTTGTCAGAAGTGCTGAATCCAGGTTCAAATAACAATTTTACTAATTTTTCGTTTGACAACTCATTAGCTTCCTCATCAGAAAGCATACCTTTTTCATAAGCTTTCTTTTTCACCTTTTCAAAATTAATACCAGAACCATCGTCACTTACTTCAATTATTACATTATTTCCTTCATGGTATGCCTTCAGATTTATAGTTCCAGTCTCCACCTTACCTTTCTTTATTCTCAATTCTGGTGTTTCTATACCATGATCTATAGAATTTCTTATTAAATGTACTAATGGATCACCTATTTCGTCTATTACAGTCCTATCAACTTCAGTATCCTGTCCAAACATGTTTAATGTGATTTTTTTATTCAGCTCTCGAGATAAATCCCTTACCATTCTTGGAAAACGGTTGAAAACTCTTTCCACTGGCACCATTCTTACCTTCATCACAGCATCATGAAGATTTGTAGTTATTCTCTCGAGATACTCAATCGTTGCAATAGTGTCAGGATTTTTTTCGTTTGATTCCAATCCTTCTAACCGCGTTTTTATTATTATCAATTCGCTTACTAAATTCATCAAATTGTCTAATCTTTCAATATCTACTCTAACGCTTTTATTTGTCTTATTATGCTTTATTTGATCGTCGTTATTTGTATTGGCCGTCTTTTCGAAGTTCTTATTATCTTTTATTTCTTTAGAATACAATATTTCTTCGATATTTATTTCCTTTATCTCTGATATTGCGGTTAATTTTGACTTTACAAAGTCTTTATCGTGTTTGCTAATCAAATGAACGGTAAATCTATCGTCAAATTTTTCATCTTCTATATCTTCTACTGAAGGCTTAGAATCTATAACATCGCCCAAATTGTCCAATGTATTAAATACTATAAAAGCTCTTGCAGACTTCATCACGCAATTTTTATCAATAACTACTTCAATACTATACGTTTTATAGCCCTGAGACGCTGCTTTTTCAATTATATCTTTCTCGTACAAATTCACTTCATTGCTGGCATAAGCTTTGGATTCTTCACTTTTATTGGTTACAGCAATTTCCTCATTTGAATTGCCATTCTCCAACAATTTAATCAAATTTTCAATGTCATATGCATCATTACCACTTTCAGATATTTTCCCAATCATAGAACTTAAAGCATCCATACATTTAAACAATACATCCATTAAATTACTGGAAACTTTCAAAGAATTATTTCTAATTTCTTGAAAAACATCTTCCATCTTATGAGTCAATTTTGTCATGTTTTCAAAGCCCATTGTGGCAGCCATTCCTTTTAGAGTATGGGCAGATCTAAATATTTCATCTACAATATGTGAATCTTCAGGATTTTTTTCAAGCTGAAGAAGATTTTCATTTAAGCTCTCAATGTGTTCTTCAGATTCCTCCAAAAATATCTCTAAGTATTGATTTGTATCCATTCTATTTTCCTCCTTTTTACAATCAAAAGTTTATCTGCTGTCTTTTTAATCGTCTTTGCTCTTTAAAAATAAATGATATTATCTTCTCTCTTATTCTATCTTGTATATCGACATATTGAGCGGCTATTTCATATCCATCATCAAAATAGTTACACCTTACCACTTTACATTTTTGGACCAATTCATCAGTTTCATCGCTTAACTTAACATAACAAATTATATCTGCCCCTACGTCTACTTTTTTCTTAACCTTTGCCCTAAATCCACCGCCACTTATATCTTTTATTACACCTTTTTCGAAAGACTCATCATCTTCATGCAGCTTATACTTAAATTCCATTATTTTTTCTAATCTAAAAAATTGTCTTCTTTGCAGTTTCTCTATATCAGTTACCCTTTTTAATTGTATAAACGACAAATTGCCGAAAAATCTATTTATTACTATCCCATCAAAAGTAAATAATCCATCCTTGTTAAAAAAAATCACATTAACTTTTGCGCCAATTCTTATTGGAACAAAGTGTCCATTATGTATCGGTGTTTCCACAAGCAGTGTACCATCCGCAGATACATCGTCAACTTTTGACACATATTTGTTGTTACTTTTGCCAATACTTATTTCGATCTTTTGCCCAGGCTTTATGTTAACCATTATTAATGCCTCCACCATTCAAAAACATTTTTTTAAATATTCCAAGAAGACCTTCTTTCTTTTTATCCGTCTTATAATTTGTAAGGACTTCGGCAATTCTCGCGATATCTTTTGAAGGCTTACTATGCTGATATTTTAGTACAACAGGAATTTGCATTTTTATACATTCGCTTATTTTAGCATCTTCATGTATAAAGCCAAGATCAATTATTGAAGCACCCAAAAAGTTAATAAGTGCATTGTTAAGCCTTTCATAAACAGAAACATATTCGTTCTGGTTAGCGACTTTATTAACTATTAAATACAAATTTTTATCGCTTAAGTCGTTAATTGTCTTAATAAGTATGTAAGCATCCATTATGGCAGTTGGCTCTGGTGTGGTTACGATTATCACATCATCTGACATATCTATAAAACTCTTTACAGTCTTGTTAACTCCAGCTCCAGTATCAACAATAATATAATCAAAATAATTATCTAATATTTTAATATTGTTAAAAAATACATTTAAATCTATATCGTCATTTACAAGATCAAAATTTCCTCCTGTTGAAATGAATTTTACCCCGACAGGTCCATCGTTTATAACGTCAATAATCTTTTTATTTCCATACAGCACATCGTACAATGTGTAATTAGATACGACTCCTAACTCTATCTCTGCATTGGAAAACCCTATATCAGCATCAACTATTAAAACTTTATACCCAATCTTTTTTAGCGCTATAGATAGATTAACTGAAATGCATGTTTTACCAGTTCCCCCTTTTCCACCTGTAACGGTTATGACTCTACATCTTTTTCCATTGTTTTGTTGAAATAGATACCTAAGCCTCTCCGCCTGATCCATGTTAATTCCCCTTTAAAATATTTTGTGCAATCATTTTGCTATCAGCTAAACTAATATCATCAGGTACCATCTGACCATTTGTCACGTATGATACAGATTTTTTTGAGTAGTATATTGAATTTAAAATAACACTATAATTATCTGTTTCATCTAACTTAGTAAAAAGAAGATTGTACTCATTTATAAAGTCGTACGATTTTATAATTTTTTTAATATCACTGTTTTTTGTAGCTGCGCTTAGGCAAAGATAAACTTCGTCATAGGTACCATATTGCAAAAAGGTTTTTAATTCCTGCATTTTCTTAGAATCAGTATGGCTTCTTCCAGCAGTATCAATCAAAACCACATCGTATTTGCTTATTTCACCTTCCAATCGATTTAAATCAAAAATATTGTTAACTACCATTACAGGCACACCTAAAATCTCACCGTAAATCTTTAATTGTTCTGCACCAGCAATTCTAAATATATCCGCAGTTATTAGCAGTACTTTTTTCTTTTCCCTTAAAATTAAATTAGAAGCAATTTTTGCAATCGTCGTCGTTTTACCGACACCTGTAGGTCCAATAAAAACAGCACGTTTTTTCTCGTTCAAGCCGGTTATTTTCTTTGGAGGCCCAATAAAATTTACAATTCTTTTTTGCAATGTCTCTAAATTATCATCCGAAATCTCATTTATGCCATCAGTCAGAATTTTCGACAATTTATCATCAACGCCTCTTGAAACAAGTTCATAGACTAGATCTTTTCTACTTTCATCCTTTATTTCATTATGTTTAAATTCTCTTAAAAGCGACTTGATTTCATACAAATCTTTAATAAACAGATCTCTTTCATCGATTTTATTTTCTTCTACTGCAGCTACAACTTCAACTTTCTTCTTTTTAAATAAACCTCTCAATCCTCTTTCTCTGTAACTGCTCTGTTGCAATATTACCGCATCGCTGCCCATTTCAGCTTTAATCAGTTTTAAAGCATCTTGATAATTATCTGCAATATATCGCTTAACTTTCACTTAGTTTCACCGTCCCTACAGAAAATACCTCTACATTAGGCAAAAGTTCATTGTACGATAAAACGACTATATCTTTCGAAATTTGCTCGATTAATTTACGCAAATAAAATCGTATAATTGGTGCTGTAAGTATAATTGGCTGTTCGCCCTTAATCGTAATCTTTTTTATGATGTTGTGTACAGCCTTCAATATTTTTTGCATTGAATCAGGCGGAAGCGCTAAATACGATCCATGCTCGGTCTGATTTATAGCGTTTTGTATTGACCTTTCAACTTCCGGATCTAATGTTATCACCTGGAGTTTACCGTCTTTTGCATACTTGTTTGTTATAGCTCTTTTTAATGATTGTCTTACATACTCTGTTAAAACATCGGTGTCTTTTGTAGTTGGCGCATAATCAGCTAAAGTTTCCAAAATAGTTACCATATCTCTAATCGAAATTTCCTCTCTTAGCAAGTTACACAAAACCTTCTCAATATCACCTATGCTTAATAATTTCGGCACAATTTCTTCAACCAAAGCTGGATTTGACAGCTTTATATTATCTAAAAGCTCTTTAACCTCCTGCCTTCCTAAAAGTTCATCTGAATGCCTCTTTATGATATTTGTAAGATGTGTAGAAATGACAGATGGAACATCGACTACTGTACATCCCAACATTTCAGCTTTTTGTTTTTCACTATCGTCAATCCATAATGCAGGCAATCCAAAAGCCGGTTCTCTCGTGCTTATACCCTTTATATCGCTGTTTATTTCGCCGACTTGCATACACAAATATTTATTTACATACACATCGCCTTTCCCTACTTCGTTGCCTCTTATTTTGATTATGTACTCGTTTGGTTTAAGCTGAATATTATCTCTCAACCTTACCATAGGCACCACTAAGCCTAAATCCAAAGCAATTTGCCTTCTAATCATCACAATTCTGTCTAATAATTCACTGCTGGCAATTGGAATCAACTCATATCCAAATTCCAGTTCAATTGGGTCCACTTGCAATAAGTCATAAGCTCTTTTAGGATCTCTAATTTCTTCCAATTCTTTCAAGTCGTCTTTTTTAACTTCATCATTTGCTAAATTTTTCTTTCTATTTGAAAATCCCAAATATGTAAATAGCGAACCTATTATAAGCAATGGAATGGCAGGGAGCATAGGAACGAATGCCATCAGCATGAGTAAGATACCAGTCATTTGTAAAACCCTCGGCTCTTTTATAAGCTGCATTATAACATCGTTTCCCATATTGGACTCTGATGCAGTCCTTGTGACTATGATGCCAGTAGCTGTTGATATTAAAAGAGCTGGAATCTGACTTACCAATCCATCACCAACAGTCAAAATCGTATAAGTATTTATGGCTTGATTTATATCCATGCCTTTAATAGTCATCCCAATGATTAATCCAGCAATTATATTTATTATCATGATTATGATTCCAACGATAGCATCTCCCTTTACAAATTTACTTGCACCATCCATTGAGCCAAAAAACTTTGCTTCTTCCTGAATTTTCTTCCTTCTTTCTTTTGCTTCTTTGTCGTTTATTATTCCAGCATTCAAATCTGCATCAATTGACATTTGTTTGCCTGGCATTGCGTCAAGAGTGAATCTTGCGGAAACTTCGGACACTCTTTCAGCGCCCTTTGTTATGACAATGAATTGTACAATTGCAATTATAATAAACACTATAAATCCTACTATGGGATTGTTGCCTATGACAAAGCTTCCAAATGCATGAATCACATTGCCTGCAAATCCAGACGTCAAAATCAATCGGGTAGAAGAAATATTAAGGGATAATCTCATCAAAGTCGTTATAAGCAATATTGATGGAAAAACAGAAAAATCCATAGCATCCTTAACATACATTGTCGTAAGCAGTATTATAATTGACAGTGATATATTTAAAATAAGCAAAAAATCCAATAATATAGATGGAACAGGAATGATTATTATTAAAACAATTCCTACGACAAATATTGCTGCAATTAAATCTGAAAATTTCAATATATCCCTCCTATTCTCCCCTCAAACTATATACATAAGCCAAAACTTCTGCAACTGCTTTATACAATTCAGGTGGTATGCTATCACCGATTTCCGTTGTTTTATACAAAGATTGAGCCAATGGTTTATTCTCAACAATCGCAATCGAATACTTAATTGCTTCTTCTTTTATTTTCTGAGCTATATAATCTTGTCCTTTTGCTACGACAACAGGTGCATCATTAATTTCGCTATCATACATTAAAGCTACTGCAATGTGAGTAGGGTTTGTTATGACGACATCGGCTTTTTTTATGTTTTGCATCATCCTCCTCATGGAAATTTGTCTTTGTTTCTTTCTAATTTCTGATTTTATCTGAGGGTTCCCTTCAGTTTCCTTAAATTCCTCTTTGATGTCTTCTTTACTCATTCTAAGGTTTGATTCATATTCTCTCCACTGATATACGTAATCTATTGCCCCTAAAACTACCAATACTAAGGAGATCCTCAACAATATGCCGGCAAATATGTTCATATTGTATTTAATAAGATCTTGCACAGACATATCTAAAAGCTGTGGTATGCCCTTATACTGACCTATCAAAAATGAATACATTACGTATGCCAATATGCTAATTTTAATGATTGATTTTACAAGTTCTAATAAACTCCTTTTAGAAAACATCCTTTTTAAACCATCAAGAGGATTTAATCTTTCTAATTTAAAATTCAAAGTCTCTAAAGTAAACACAAATCCAACTTGCGCATAAGTTGATATAAGGGCTATTATAAATACCGTTGCAATGGTTGGCAAAATTAGCTTTATAAAAACAGAAAACACCATCTCAAACAGCTTGTATATTCCATTAATCGTAAATACATTATCACTGGCACCACCATAATTTAAAAAAAGAAATTTGATTAAATTCATGATTTCAGCAATGCTATTTTGCACTGTAAAATATATAACAAGAAAACCTGCTATTGTTACAAGTGCCGAAGTAACTTCTCTACTTTGAAATACTTGTCCTTTTTTCCTTGCGTCTTGCCTTCTTTTGGGTGTTGCCGGTTCTGTTTTTTCACCTGCAAAAATTTGTAGCTTCAATTCATGTCATCCTTTGACAATTGATTTAAAAAGTGCAAATATATCTGAGTACATGCCATTAAACAAGACATCAATAACAGCTAAATACATTGGCAACATAATAAACAACGTAAAAATACCAACGAATATTTTTATAGGCATACCTATCATAAATACATTTAATTGCGGTATTGTCCTTGATATTATGCTTAAAGTTATATCTGTAAGCAAAGTTGACACGACAATGGGTGCGCTTATTCTAAATCCTAAGACAAACATATCCGATACAATTTTTGTAATGACTGTATTAATGCTTTCTAAATGTAAAAACGGCGTACCTACAGGTATCATACTATAGCTTTGAAAAAGCAACTGAAAAAGCTTATGATGGCCGTCTATAAGTAAAAACAATAGTAATGTAAGTATATATACAAAATTTCCAATTAAGGGCACCTGCGTTTCTTCACCAGCCGCCAAAACATTGACAATGCTAAAGCCTAATTGGTAATCTATTATTTGTCCAGCTAAATATATAGCGCTAAATGAAATCATAGAAGACAAACCAATCAATAAGCCAATCAGAAACTCATTAAAAACAATTTCAACGTATTGATATAAATTATTTGCATCAATTTTCACATTTACTAATTCAAAAATCATTATTGATGTAAAAAAAGCAAGCCCTATCTTAAACGTGGAAGGCAATGTTTTTGTCCCAAAAAGCGGTGTCAATATAAAGATTCCCAGCATTCTAACAAATACTATTAAAAAGTACTGTACATTGTTTAAAATATAATAACTTAACTCCATATTATCTACCTGATGAAACTATTAATATTTAATATTAATTTTTGAGTGTAATTAATAAGTACCGTAAGCATCCATGGACCAAACAATATAATAGATGCAAATATTGCTAAAATTTTCGGCACAAATGTCAACGTCTGTTCTTGAATTTGAGTTGTGGCCTGAAAAATACTTATTATTAATCCTACAAGCAATGATATAATTAGAAGTGGCGCAGAAACCATCATGGTCACCATTAATGCCTCTCTGCCTATATCAAGTACTAATCCCGGATCCATCTATTAACCCCCTTATCTAAAACCAATTACTAAAGACTTGGCCAAAATATTCCATCCATCCACCAGTATGAAAAGCAAAAGTTTAAATGGCAAGGATATAAGTACAGGTGGCAACATGAACATCCCCATCGACATCAATACACTGGCAACAACCATGTCTATGATTAAGAATGGTATGTATATGATAAATCCAATTTCAAATGCTGTTTTCAACTCACTTATTATGAATGATGGTATGACTACTCGCAAAGGAACATCATTTACACTTTTTACTTTCAACTTTGACAAACTGATAAACAAATTTAAGTCATTTTTCCTGGTCTGCTTAAGCATAAAGCTTTTCAACGGATCTCTTGCTTTAACATAAGCTTCTTGTGGTGTTATTTTTCCTTGCATATATGGCTGAATAGAATCTTTATTTATTTGTGCACCAACTGGTGCCATTATAAAAAACGTCAAAAACAAAGCCAGACCAATCAAAACTTGATTTGGAGGCATTTGCTGCAGACCTAAGGCGTTTCTTAAAAATGATAAAACCACAATTATCCTTGTAAAAGAAGTCATCATTATAAGTATTGATGGCGCTAATGTCAATACAGTCAAAAGAAGAACTATTTGAATGCTTGATGCGACTTCATTAGAAGTCGATGGAGCATTGATCGTTATTAAAGATGAAGCGTTATTTGGAGCTGCATATGCATTTTGTGTCAATAAAATTGGCAATACAAGCACCAACCAACTAAATTTTTTTATCTTTATCATGTTCATTACCACCTAGATTTTTAATTGACAATCTCCTTAAATTGTTTAATGAAATATTTAAGCTTTGCCCAAAGTTAAAACTTTTATCTTTTATTTTTAAGTCTTTTTCATTCAAAGTTTTTATGTAAACAATAGAATTACTTGTAGCACTAAATAGCATGTATTCATTGCATACTTTAATTATATATAAGTTTTTATCCTTGCCTAAAGCCAGATGATCGACAATATCAAAATTTTCTCCTTTGTATATATTAAACGCTTTTTTATTTAAAAACAAAGTTACATAATAAGCTAAAAACACGACTAAAATAAATATCAAGAGAAATGCTACAGCTTCAATAAACAGATTATCGCTGGACATCCAAATTCCTCATTTCAACATTTTCTTGACGGCTTCTATGACTCTATCTGGTTGAAACGGCTTTACTATAAAGTCTTTTGCACCTGCCTGTATTGCCTCTATAACCATTGCTTGCTGTCCCATAGCTGAACACATGACTACTTTTGCATTCGGATCCTTTTTAACTATTTGCCTTACAGCTTGGATGCCATCCATTTCTGGCATTGTAATATCCATAAGCACTAAATCAGGTTTCTCTTGACTGTACTTTTCTACGGCTACAGATCCATCTTCTGCTTCAATTACAGTGCCAAGATTGTTTTTAGTTATTATATCTTTTATCATCATCCTCATAAAAGCTGCATCATCTACAATCATTATTTTGCTCATGACCAAATCCTCCTCGTATTATAATGAATTTATTCTTTTGCTTTGTTTTACTATATCAAGTATTCTGACGCCGAAGTTCTCATCTATTACTACTACTTCGCCTTTCGCAATAAATTTCCCATTAACTAATATATCTACAGGTTCGCCAGCTAATTTGTCAAGCTCAATTATAGAGCCTTCATTAAGTTCTAGTATATCTTTTATTAATTTTCTCGTACGTCCCAGCTCAACAGTAACAGTTAGTGGAATATCCATAATAAGGTTTATATTTTCTTTTTCTGAAACCATCTGTTCATCAGCGTCAAGCTCTTTAAAGACGACTGGCTTCACATCGACCTTTCTACTTTTTGGCTGGCTTATTTGCTCTTCATGTCTAATTTCTTCATTGAAATCATTCTTTATTCCTTCAGTACCAGTATTTATTATATCATCATCATTAACATCTTGAAAAGAACCTTTTGGAGAATTTTCTACATTTTTTGACATCACCTGCTCGACAAGCTTTTTAGCAAATGAAATAGGAATCAATTGCATGATTTCACTGTCAATTATATCTCCAACCACCATCTTAAACGCAACCTTGACTATATCTTCTTCAGGAAATGAGATGTCTCCTGGCAATCCTTTGTTAAAATCCACGATAAAAGCTTTTGGCGGCGAAATATTTATGCTTTCGCCAATGAGTGTAGACAGCGAAGTCGATGCAGAACCAATCATCTGATTCATTGCTTCTCCAATAGCACTCAAATGAAGTTCTGTTATCTCGCCTTCAGTGACATTCCCATCACCACCCATCATTAAATCAGTGATGCGAAGTACATCTTGCTCCTTTAAAATTAAAAGATTGTTGCCTTTAATGCCTTCTGTATACTCCACTTCAACAGCAACGTATGGTATATTGAACTCTTTCTTTAAGCTCTCCCAGTTAACAATGCTGACTTTAGGCGTTGTTATGGTTACTTTGTTTCTGAGAAGCGTAAACAAAGTTGTTGCAGACGTTCCAAAGCTAATATTTCCTATCTCACCTAAAACATCTTGTTCTTCTTCAGTTAGAATTACATCACTTTTGCTATTTTCTACACCAGCCATACCACTTAATAATGCATTAATTTCATCTTGTGATAAAATATCACTCATCCGCATCATCTCCTTCGCTGCAAATCTCAGTTATTTGAACGCAGTATTTCTTGTTTCTAATCCCTGGAACACCTAAAAACTTCGTTTCATCGTTTATCTTTACTTCAATAGGATCTTTATACCGTTTATTTATCTCAATTACATCGCCTTTATCAAAGCTTAACAAATCTCTAACCGTTATCTTTGATGTACCTATGACAACTTTTAAAGGAACATATGTATTAGATATTTTATCTTTAATTATTCCTATATCACACGTCTGCTTTTCTGCATTAGAGAACCATGTCTTTGTAGTAAGCAACGGCAGTATAGGAACAATCGTTATATGTGGCAGGCAAAAATTTATCAGCCCTTCATTATCATTTATTTTTAAAGACATTGTACACAATGCTACAGTTTCATTAGGAGAAATTACTTGCGTAAATTGAGAATTGGTTTCTATTCTCGTTATCTCTGGGTTGAGCTCTGTAACATTGCTCCACGCATCTTTTATCAGTGGCAACAATTGCGTTGTTATTCTCGTTAAAAGTCCCATCTCAATTTCAGTATAATCTCTTTGCACAATTTCAGATGCACCAATACCACCTAATATTTTATCTATTATTGTAAATGTTGTATTATTGTTGTACTCAAGTATTATTGGTCCTTCCAGCGGCTTTGCATCAATAACGGCTATGAATACTGGATTTGTCAATGAATTGCTAAACTCATAATATGTTATCTGTTCCACAGACACTATTGATACTTGAACTAATGTCCTTAAATAACCAGATAAAAACGTCGTAAAACTTCTCGACATATTTTCAAATATCATTTGGAGAGTTCTTAATTGTTCCTTTGAAAATTTATTAGGTCTACGAAAGTCATAAGGTTTAACTTTTGCTTCTTGCTGACTTTCTTCTATCTCTTTTACATCAAATTCTCCTGAATTCATTGCTTTTAATAATTCATCGATTTCGCTTTGTGACAGTATGTCAGCCATAGAACTCTCCTCCCTTATTGAACTATGAAATCATCAAAATAAACGTTCGTTATCTTGTCGGCTCCTAATATTTTATTGATTTGACTCTTTATTTGATTCTGCAGCTTAGCTTGTCCTTCAGAACCTTCTAAATCTTGAGCAGTTTCATTTCTCAAAATTTGAATTATTGCATCCCTTATTTTCGGATTTTGATCGCTTAATTCTTTTAATACATTTTTATCGGTAACCTCTAATTCAATACCAGCCTTGATAAATTTATCGTCTCCCTTTAAGTTTGTAATAAACTCGCTGCCAGGAGAATAGTTATAATAAACAATTTTAGCTGGTTTTGAGTTGTAATTAAAAAAGAAAAATGCACTTCCAAAAGCTATGATAACTACTAATAAAATTATTATTATGATGTTATTTTTCATGACAACACCTCTGCTATATTTAAAAAATGATCTTATGCCTTTCCTAAATGCAAAAATTTAACTAGACATGATTTTGCGTTTATACTCTATGACTTTTCTTATAATATCATCTTTTCTTTCTTTCACGACAACTTTTTTCCCGCTAATCAAACTTATAACGGTGTCCGGCGTCTCCTCAATAAATTCTATCATATCGGCATTGACGACGAATTCATCTCCATTTAGTTTTGTAACGCTTATCACTTATCAATCCCTCTTAACACATTAAAAATAAATCAAACTACCTTTTTAAGTTTACCAAATCTTGCAATATTTCATCAGATGTAGTTATTACCTTTGCATTTGCTTCAAAACCTCTTTGAGTCGTAATCATGTTAGCAAATTCATTTGCAAGATCCACGTTTGACATTTCAAGTGTTCCTGGATTTATGGTACCTCTTGTCCCTGTATTTGCAGCACCTATCATTGGATCACCGGAGTTAACTGTATTTATAAACATTGTATTTCCTACTTTCTCCAATCCCTGCGTGTTTTGGAAATCAGCCAACGCTATTTGCCCGATCACTTGGGTTCTGCCATTTGAATATATACCACTTACAACACCATATTGATCGATATTTATGCTTTCAATCGAACCTGCAGAATTGCCATCTTTACTTAATTCTCTTATATCTGTCGGATTAGAATACATAGTAAGCTTAGAAAGATCTACAGTAATATTTGTTCCATCTCCCAATGTAGCATTTGTATTTGTTATTGGAAGTGATGATACGCCTACTGTAAATATCCCTACAGGAGAAGCTGGTGGAGCCGGCTGCTGTATTACACCACTTGAATCGAATGTAATTGTCCCTATTGTGACAGGTGTGGACAAGTTAGTGCCATCAAAATTTGTTATTGTGGCATTCCAATTTCCAGCATTGTCTTGCTTAGTAAACTGAATTGTTGCAACATGGCTTCCACCTTGTGAATCATAGATTGTAACATTATAGCTAACTGAGCTTCCGACACTTGTACCTGCATCAAGATTGCCACCTAACTGGATCGTTTTAGTAGAAGCTGGTGATGTACTTGACCAATTTTTAATGCTTATGGGCGACAAATTTCCAGTATCTGTGTTTACCGTTTTCCCATCTTGGGATATCCACCCCATTACTTTATATCCATCAGGCGTTACAAGATCCCCATTTGAATCAAATGAGAAATTTCCAGCTCTCGTATATAAATTTGCACCACCATTGTTCACTATAAAAAAGCCATTGCCATCTATAGACAAATCTGTCGGGTTGTCAGTTCTCTGAGAACCACCATTTGTAAACAGCGTATCAATAGATGCTATAGCGACACCTAGCCCGATTTGCTGAGGGTTTGTACCTCCTCCATTGTCTTGCGGCGCAGAAGCACCTTTTATCGTTTGGTTAAATATCTCTTTAAATGTCATTCTGCTGGCTTTAAACCCTACGGTATTTACATTAGCAATGTTGTTGCCTATTACATCCATCTCGGCTTGGTTCGCTTTAAGTCCTGAGACTGCTGAATACATCGACCTTAACATGATCTTTCCTCCTTAAAATTATTTTAATTAGTCGGATACAGAAGTTACAGAATCCAATGACACATCAGTTCCATTGATTTCTAAGTACAAGTTGCTGCCATCAAATTTCACTGAATCAACTTTCCCTGTGACGGTAGAACTGGAACCATTTGAATCCACACTTGCCGTAACCGTCTTCCCTAATAAACTATAAGCTTTAACAGCACTAAAACTTTCATTTAGATTTTGCATTTGCTCTAATGCTGAAAATTGTGCCATTTGAGCTATAAACTCTTTGTCATCCATCGGATTTAAAGGATCTTGGTTCTCCAATTGAGTAACAAGCAACTGCAAAAATTGATCTTTGCCTAATTCGGAATTTGGATTAGTAACTTTAGTTCCATCAGTATATGTATTAATATAACTATTATCATAATTTGTATTTATTGCCATGATATCACCTCCTTCAAACAACAACATCTACATGATCGTTAGATATGCTATTTAATGTTGAATAAGTTTGCGTTTGAAAATCTGCGTCATCGTAATCTTCATAATTAATGCGCATCTTGCTATTGTTAGGACTTTTATATTTTTGACTGCTATCCTCTTGTCCACTGTACTGAGATGCAAATTGCATATTTCTGTCTATCGAAACATTGAAACTATCTATTTTTATGCCCTTTGATTCAAGCTGATTATTTAATATGTTTAAATTTGCCTCAATCTGGTGTTTCACTTTTTCATTATCAGTTAAAATGTTAGCCGTCAAACTACCATCTACAGATTTTATGTTGATTTCTAAATTTCCTAAAAAATCCGGCTTAAGCTGAATTTTTATATTTGACTCTGTTTCTGTTTTAGTTATATTGACGTTTTTAACAATTTGATCGATTATATCATTTATCTGTACGTTATTTTTAGAATCTATATTACCTTCTAAGGCCGTTACTTGTTTGCTTTGAACAGTATTAAAAGCAATCAAATTGTCACTCTTTGCTTCCATCAATTTACTGTCATTTATTTGCTGAGATGTATTATCTAATTTTTTAGACAATGCTTTGTTACTTATTTCTAAATTAGCATCCTTTTGAGTTCCATTTAAATTATCATTTTGACTTTGATTTTCATTTTGTGATAAATTGCCATTTTTAACTTCTACTTTTGTATCGACAACCATTTTAGAATCATATGCATTTGTACTGGATTTTGCATTTCCATTGTCATTAATGGTTGTCAACTGTTTTTGTACATCAACATCACCTGAACTCTGATTTGATTTATTTATTACATCATCTTTAGCTGTATTGTTAACATCCAACATAATAACATCAGATTTCATTTTAGATAAATCAACATTTTTTAACGCTTTTAAAACTTCATTAGCGTCAATGTTTAAGTTATATTTATCATTCAAAGTTTTTGTAATAATTTCTGCCAATTTGCTTAAGTTTATTTTAGCCCCATTTTGACTTGTAATCATATTATTTAACTGATTTAATATGCTTTCTTTCAGAGATTCCAAATTATCTTGATTTGCTGATAAATTTAAATTGAAACTATTATTTATCAAATTTAAAATCATTGCTATCATATCTGATATTTGTTTGTCATCTAAAGGTGCACTTCCATCGACATTTTTTCCGTCGCTTTTGATTGCGCTATTTTTGATATTTTTGATAATGTCTTTGAAATCTGAAACTTTTTTGTTTAGCATTTTACCATTATTTTTTAGCTGTACAGAACTATTTAAGATGTTCATTACCTGCATCACTCTATCATCTCCTCTCTATGGGGAACTGGAAGCATTTGCATAAAGTATCTTCGTTATATCAGCCGCCTTTTTAGGATCCAACTGTTCAAGTATCTTAGATGCGTTATCTTTATTCATATTGCTTAAAATGCCTATTAAAACATTGTTGTCCGTTATTTGATTCAATATGTTAGCAGCATTATCAGGATCCATGCTTTCATAATACGTAGCTAATGTCTTTAAATCCGTTTTTTTTGTGTTTGACTGCGCTTTTAAGCCATTTATCTCATCTTGCTGTTTTTGAAGTTGCGACTGCAAATCTTCAATAGTTTTTTCTTTATCACTTAAAGCGGATTGAACGCTTTGCAATTCTTTTTGCTTTATGCTAAGCTCTTCATTTAATTTTTTTATTTCATCTGCGTAATTAGTCGCAGGTTTGACTTGAATTAAACCTTTTAACACAGGCACATTGCTTAAAATTTTTAATGTATGATTGCTGATTCCACCAATATTAAAATAAAACAACAAACCGACTAATAAAACTACAAATAATACAATAAATACAACTATAAATAGTCGCAATGGTCTTCTTCCGTTTATGGATTCTTCTTTTTCCATCGATTAACCTCCTAAAGTAGACCTGGCTGTTTTGTACGATATCTGTTCATCGATCATCAAATTTTGTTCTATCACCGTTTGATACTTGTACTCTTCATATTTCTTTTCTTTCAGGCTTTCCAAGGCTTCTTTTTCCTTGCTAACTTCCATCAGATTATGCCTCTCTTTTTCGATTTCTTCTTCTATCTCTTTTAGAATGGCTTTTTGCTGATTGTATTTTTCGTAAAGAGTTTCTATGTACAAATTAAATTGTCTTAAATTCATCGCTGAAGTGCCTAACGCCTTATTCTCTTCACTTTCTTTCGTTGTTTTTTCTATTATATTTATAATTTCAATTAATTTATTTTTTTGAACTTCGTATTTTGAAATCAAAATTGCCATTTTTTCCTTTTCCATCTTTTGCCTTTGCTCTTTTATATTTAAAACTGTCTCCAAAGTGTACCTGAATTTTTTCACATTATCACCTGTTCAATATATTTTTTAGCATGTTTATTTCGTCGTCAAAGTCATATTTTTCATCTGTCGATTGCTTTATGTAATTTATCATGTCATCATGAAGTAGTATAGCCTCATCTATTTTAGGATTGCTGCCTCTTGCATAAGCGCCAATATTTATTAAATCTTCAGATTCTTCATAAACAGACAATATGTTTTTAAACCGCAACGATAAATTTTTATGTTCATCAGAGACAATGTCATTCATAACCCTGCTGATGCTTGATAAAACATCTATGGCTGGATATTGACCTTTATTTGCCAGCTTTCGCGATAAAACGATATGCCCATCCAATATACCTCTTACTGCATCTGTTATTGGCTCATTTAAATCGTCGCCATCTACTAAAACTGTGTACAAAGCCGTTATTGAACCATGTTTTGAAGAACCAGCTCTTTCTAATAGCTTTGGAAGAACCGAAAAAACTGACGGAGTATAACCTCTTGAAACAGGTGCTTCGCCTATTGATAATCCAATCTCTCTCTGAGCCATAGCAAACCTTGTTACAGAATCCATCATAAGCAATACATCTAAGCCCTGATCTCTGAAATACTCTGCAATAGACGTAGCCACCATAGCCCCTTTGACTCTCATCAATGCAGGAGTATCAGACGTAGACACTACCAATATAGATCTTTTTAGTCCGTCCTCTCCTAAGTCCTTCTCAATAAATTCATTAACTTCCCTTCCTCTTTCACCTATTAGTGCGATAACGTTAATATCAGATTTCGCATTTCTGGCTATCATTCCAAGTAAAGTGCTTTTCCCAACACCACTGCCTGCAAAGATTCCTATTCTCTGACCTTTACCACAAGTAAGTAAACCATCTATGGCTTTTATGCCTAAAGTCATCACTTCACTTATTCTCTTTCTTTCAATCGGATTCGGAGGTGTATTGTTGGCACTGACTAACTTTTTGCATTTTATTGCACCTTTTCCATCAATCGGATTGCCTAAGGCATCAATAACTCTCCCCAACAATTCTTCTCCTACTCCAATTTTTAATTTTTGCCCTGTAGATACAACGCTATTACCTGGACCTATGCCATCCATATCTCCTAAAGGCATCAAATAGACTTTATCATCTTTAAACCCCATTACTTCTGCATAGACAGTAGCGCCATTTATTGATCTTATTTCACAGACATCTCCAATATTAGATATAGGGCCTACGCTTTCAATTGTTAAGCCAACAACTTGGCTTACCTTGCCATAATACTTGATAAAATTTTTGTCTTGCAATATAGCTTTGCACCTATCAACAAAATTACTATTGCTCATTTAAAACACCTTTTAATGCTTCTCTAATGCTTTCTATTTGGGTTTTTAATCCAGAATCAATCATCCCTGACGGCGTCTGTACAATGCAATCGTACTTGTCGAGGGAAATATCCCTTACAATGTTTACGTCATCAATAAATTTCAAACTTTTCAATAACTTATCCTTGTTTTTGGATAGAAATTCATAATCTTCGTCACTAACTCTAATAGTTACCACATTAGATGCTTCATAGTTTTCTAAACCTTTCTTAACAAGATTAATCACTAAATCTTTATTTTCTTCGATATTAAGATCAATTATTTTCTTTACGCAATAAATTACAGTTGAAACAATATCGCTTTCAATCTCCTTATGAAGATTTCGCTTTTCGTCTGCAATCATTTCTTTAATCTCTCTTGCCTCAGCTAATAATCCGTAAGTTTGGCTTTTACCATCTTCAAGCCCTTTATTCAAGCCATCATCATAGCCTCTTTCATATCCTTCTTTGTACCCATCTCTCTTAGCATTTTCCTTTATCTCTTCAGCTATTTCTTTTGCTTTCTTTATAAGATTTTCTGCCTCATCTTTAGCAGTTTTAATAATTTCATTTTGGATAATACTTATCTTCTCAAGTCGCTTTTTAAATTCCAGATATTTAAAAGACTCATCTATATTAAGTTTATCATCAGTAAGCTCTTTCACTTTTTCCACATGAGGCTTATCAATAATCACAGGAGATGAATTTACACAATCCTCATTTTTAAGTATTCTATACAATTATTTCATCACCTCCACCTCTGGATATGACTATCTCGCCTGCTTCCTCTAACCTTCTTATAATATTGACAACTTTTTGTTGTGCTTCTTCAACATCTTTTAATCTTACAGGACCCATGTATTGAATGTCTTCTTTAATCATATCTGCCAACCTCTTGGACATGTTGCTGTAAATAACTCTTTGCACTTCCTCATTAGAACCCTTAAGCGCAAGGGCAATATCGTGATTGTCTACTTCTCTTAAAACCCTTTGTATAGAGCGGTTATCCAATGTTATAATATCTTCAAATACAAACATGCGTTTCTTTATTTCTTCTACAAGCTCTATATCTTTTGTCTCCAGTGTATCAATGATATTCTTCTCTGTAGATCTATCAACTGCATTTAAAATATCTACAATCGTCTGTATGCCTCCTGTAGACGTGTAATCTTGAGTCACCAAAGAAGATAGTTTCTTTTCCAGTATGCGTTCAACCTCTTTCACAATTTCTGGCGATGTAGCTTCCATTTTTGCAATTCTCATTGCAACATCCGACTGTATCTCTTCAGGCAACGATGACAATATAACACCTGCTTGTTGTGGCTTTAAATACGACAATATCATCGCTATTGTTTGAGGATGTTCATTTTGAATAAAGCTCAATATTTGAGATGGATCTGCCCGCCTTACAAAGTCAAAAGGTCTTACTTTAAGTGTTGACGTAAGCTTGTTTATTATCTCTAAAGCTTGCTGAGAGCCGAGAGCTTTCTCCAAAATCTCTTTTGCATAATCGATGCCACCTTCAATTATGTATTCTTGTGCAATACACATATTATAAAAATCATCCAGTATTTTGTCTTTCTCCTCGGGAGATATATTTCTTATATTAGCTATCTCCAATGTCAATTGCTCTATTTCTTCTTCCTTTAAATGCTTGTAAATTTGTGCTGCTGTCGAAGGTCCTAAAGCTATCAAAAGCATTGCACTCTTTTGTTTGCCTGATAATGTACTTTTCGCCAATGTAGACATCACCATCCATTCTATTCTTCATTTAGCCATGTTCTAATCAATTGAGCTACTATGTCTGGTTTTTGCTTAATAAACTTCTCAATTTGCTTTTTCTTTTCATCTCTTTCGTCATGTACTTCTATATCCTCTAAAGGCTCAACCATAGATATGGCTTCTTCTAATTTTGC
Organism: Thermoanaerobacterium sp. PSU-2; assembly: GCF_002102475.1. Lineage (NCBI taxonomy): Bacteria > Bacillati > Bacillota > Clostridia > Thermoanaerobacterales > Thermoanaerobacteraceae > Thermoanaerobacterium > Thermoanaerobacterium sp. PSU-2. The sequence continues at coordinate 141,356 of NZ_MSQD01000002.1, forward strand.
AGAAGGCACAGCAAGTTTGCTTCTCTTTTTCATAGCATAGAAGACACCTCCAGCTAAAGCCAATGCACCTAATACGATAAGCCATACATATGGGAATGACTGTTTCCCATTATTTTTCATTTGATTCAATAAATCGTTGTTAAATTTTATTCCCATAACCGAGACAGATACGTTCTTACCTCCAGCGGCATTTGAAACAAGATCTGTAAGCTGCTGTTTCATAGCTGGAGTCAAATTACTGTTGTTTACTACTACGCTTAAAGATATGTTTTGTATTTTACCTTGTGCTGAAGTTAACGTCGTCTTTATCTGATTTATCTCATAATTTATGGTCGTATCTGTCTTGCTATAACTTGAATTTCCATTATTTTGAGTGGTATATGTAGTGCTGCCTGGTGGATTGTTTGTCGCAGTACCGGCTGGTGCTCCATTGCTGGAACCATTGGCTATCTCTTTTATTGTCTGTGTGCTTCTTATAATCCCATTGTTGTCAATCACTGGCTGCCATTCTACTTTGTCTTGCACCTGTTTATCAAAATTCAAGTTTACACTGGCTCTAACTATGACATTTCCTGGCCCAAAAACTTGTTCTAAAAGGGACTGAATATTATTTTGTAAATCATTTTGTACTTTCATTTGAAGGGCATACTGCGAACTTGCCCCATCAAGTGAACTGTCATTTTGAGCTACCAACACTTTCCCATTTCCATCAATAATCGTAACTTTGTCAGGACTTAATCCTTGAACGCTTTTAGATACAAAGTTTGTTATTCCGTTTATCTGCTGATTTGTCAATGTGACGCCGGGTTTTAATTGCAGCATAACTGCTGCTGTCGAAGAATTGTCGCTATTAGACAGCACAAAATTACTCTGATCTGGTACGACTATATTCACTTTCGCGTCCTGTACACCATCTATTGTCTTCAATGTATTTTGTATTTCATTTTGGACAAAATATATGTACTTCTCTCTTCTCTCTTGATCCGTAGTAGCTAATGAATTATTCATTGCATCGCTAAAGCTAAAACCATCTTGTGGTATCCCTTCTGTTGCAAGTTGCATTCTCGCCTCATCTTTGTACTGGGCAGGCACTAATATTGTGCTGCCATCTCCTTCAATTTTATAGGGTATTTTCAATTCGTTTTTCAATTTGTCGACTACAGTACCTGCATCTTTTGTACTTAAACCAGAATACAAAACTTCGTAATTAGGCCTATTTAAAATGTACAGAAGCAGTGCAATACTTCCTATTAATAATAATGCAATAATACCTATTTGAATTTTTTGCTTTTTATCAAACTTATTCCAAAAATTGTCTATCTGCTCACGTATGTTATTTATAAAAACGGGCATTAATTCACCTCATCTCAAAGCATTTTAAACTGGCATTCTCATTATCTCCTGGTAGGCATCAAGTATCTTATTTTTAATCTGAATAGTAAGCTCCAATGCTATATCGGCTTTGGTAGCATCAATCATCACATTGTGTATATTATTGATGTCACCTGTTACTAACATTTGATCATCCTGCTGCGCTTTAAGTTGCAAATTATTCACATCTGAAATAGCTGTTTTTAAAATATCTCCAAAAGAAGAAGCGTTACTTGTTGCGCTTGAAGTACCAACACTACCAACAGCACTTATCTGGGAAATAGGATTTATCATAATCAACCACCTAAGCCTTTCCAATTTCTAATGCTTTTTCTATCATGGATTTGGTTGAATTAACTGCAGTCACATTGGCTTCATATGCCCTTGTAGCAGAGATCATATCAACCATTTCAGAAACGATGTTTACATTAGGATAATTAACGTATCCAGTGCTATCTGCATCAGGATTACCCGGATCATACACGCGGTTAAAAGGCGTCTTGTTGTCCTCCTCAATAGATACGACTTCAACACCATTTCCAACTGTTGATGAACCTCTTGCAGCATTTAACATATCGCTAAAGCTATTTTGATTATCAATTTCTTTTAAAACCACAAGCTTCCTTCTATAAGGACCGCCATTAGACGTCCTCGTTGTATCTACATTTGCGATGTTTTGAGAAATGACATCCATTCTAAGCCTCTCAGCCGTAAGGCCTGTAGCGCTTATATCAATAGAATTTAAAAATCCCACCGTTAATTACCTCCATCTTTTATCGCTGTAAGTAGAGAATTCAATTCACCACTGACTCTTTGATCCAACGCATCATAATAAAGCTGATTTTTTGCAAGATTCGACATTTCTACATCAATATCAACATTATTGCCATCTAACCTCATAGATGTACTATTATCCTGAACAATTTGCGGTTCAATATTGTCTATGGATGTCGAATTAATAGGTATATGATTTTTATCCGTAACAAAACCGGCTAATTTATTAGAATTTATAGCATCATTTAAAATGCTTTCAAAATTCACATCAGATCTTTTAAAACCTGGGGTATCCACATTGGCTATATTATTCGATATGACTTCATTTCTAAGCTCTGAAGCATCTAAGGCTTTACTCATAAGATCTACTGTATTAAAGTTGATTCCCAGCATTTATATTCCTCCATTTCAATAATACTATTATTCGACATAAAATTGCATTTTCCTTCAAAAAATATTCAAAAAAGTAGATTATTTTGACATAAAAGCTATGTTATAAATAATGAAAGAAATATATGTCAGTATTTATCAAATTTTGTCAAAATATATTATATCACTGGATGATTTTAAAGACCATAAGAAAAAAGTCCTAAATTTACTTAGGACTTTTTTCGCATTATCTTTTTAATTTTTTAAGCTCATCTATAAGTTTATCATTCAAAATTTTTATGTGGGTTCCTTTCATTCCTAACGATCTGGATTCAATAACACCAGCACTTTCAAATTTTCTCAAAGCATTAACAATCACAGACCTTGTTATCCCGACTTTATCGGCAATCTTGCTGGCTACAAGCAAACCTTCGTTTCCATCCAACTCTTCAAATATGTGAATCACAGCTTCTAATTCTGAATAAGATAATGTTGCCAAAGCCATCTGTACTACTGTGCGTTTCCTTTCATCTTCCTCCATTTCATAATTCTTAGATCTTAATATTTCTAATCCTATGACTGTTGCACCGTATTCAGCTAAAATAATATCATCATCAGTAAATTTATCTCCTACTCTTAAAAGCATTAAGGTGCCCAGTCTATTTCCTCCACCAAAAACAGGAACTATAGTTTCAAAAACATCGCCTTTTTTTATAAGCATGGCTTTGCTTTCTTTAGTCAAATTTACAGACGTTTCTGCTATCTTTAAAAGCTCATCATTAAAATCTTCTGAAAGCTGCATCCCTTTGACTATCGATTCATCTATATCTCCCACAAATTTCTCCATATTTTTCCCTAAGAGCTTGCCTCTCCTGCTTACTATAAAGACATCGCAGTTGATAACATCCTTCAGTATCTCAGACAATTCATTAAAATCAACTGGCTGAACACCTGTCTTTTGAAGTACCTTATTTACCTTTCTAATTTTCTCTAATAGTATCCCCATTATTATCCTCCTCTTAAAGTATGTATTTGTTAACATCAAATTTGCTTAAATTATCTTTTAGCTGTTCATTGATATAATTCTTATCGATAATCACTTTGCCACCAGTTATGTCAGGAGCTTCAAACGATAGCTTTTCAAAAAGCTTCTCCATTACCGTGTGTAACCGTCTTGCACCTATATCTTCAGATTGTTGATTTATTATATAAGCAATTTCTGCAATCCTATCTATTCCATCATCTGTGTATTCAACTTCTACCCCTTCAGTGCTCAGTAATGCCGCATACTGTTTTGTCAGTGCATTTTTAGGCTCCTTCAAAATCCTTATGAAATCTTCTTTAGTTAGAGGTTTAAGCTCCACTCTTACAGGAAATCTTCCTTGTAGCTCAGGAATTAAGTCACTTACCTTAGACACATTAAATGCACCTGCAGCTATAAAAAGAATGTAATCCGTTTTAACAGGACCGTATTTTGTCATAACCGTGCTGCCTTCCACTATAGGCAATATATCCCTTTGAACTCCTTCTCTAGATACATCTGGACCATTAGTGTATCCGCTTCCAGCAATTTTGTCAATTTCATCTATAAAGATTATTCCATCTTGTTCTGTTCTCCTGATGGCCTCATCGATAACTTCATCCATATCAATCAAACTTTGGGCTTCTTCAGATTCTAAAATTTTCTTCGCTTCACCTATAGGAACTTTTTTATACTTCTTTTTTTTAGGTAAAATATCAGCAAACATATCCTGCAAATTGATATTCATTTCTTCTGCACCTATATTTGAATACATTTCTAAGATAGGTGAGGAAGAATCTGTTATCTCAATCTCAATTATCCTATCGTTTAATTCTCCGCTTCTAATTTTTTCTCTTAATTGCTCTTTTTGCATTCTTATTTCTTGCCCATCATCATCGTGAGTATCCTCATCGCCTTGTGCATTAAACAAAAACTCAAACGGATTTTTCTGTCTTTTGCTTTTTCTGCCATTTATCAAGTAATCTAATATTCTCTCTTCTGCAAGCTCTTTTGCCCTTAACATGACATTTTGCATCTTCTCCTGCTTAACCATCCGAATGGCCGACTCAAGCAGATCTCGTATCATCGACTCTACATCTCGTCCAACATAACCGACTTCTGTAAACTTAGTAGCCTCAACTTTAACAAAAGGAGCTTCGATAAGTTTTGCAATTCTTCGTGCTATTTCCGTTTTTCCTACGCCTGTAGGTCCAATCATCAAAATATTTTTAGGCGTTATTTCATCCTTTATTTCATCTGGTAGCAAATTTCTGCGATATCTATTCCTAAGTGCTACAGCCACAGATCTTTTTGCTAAATCTTGACCAACTATATATTTATCAAGTGCATCGACAATTTCTTTTGGAGTATAATTCTTCATGCTAAGTCCCTCCTTACAAGCTTTCTACTGTTATATGATCGTTTGTATATACGCAAATTTGAGATGCAATCTCAAGGGACTTTCTCGCGATTTCATCTACCGGCAAATCTGTATTGTACCTTAGGGCAAGTGCTGCCGACATTGCAAAATTTCCACCGGAACCAATCGCAATTACATCGTTATCTGGCTCAATCACTTCGCCATTGCCAGAAATGACTAAGGTGACATTTTTATCTGCTGCAATTAAAAGTGCCTCTAACTTTTTTAGAATTTTGTCTTTTCTCCATTCCTGTGCAAGCTCAACAGCAGCTCTTTTTAAATTTCCACCATATTGCTCTAACTTTTCTTCAAACATTTCAGATAAAGTAAATGCATCAGCTACTGATCCAGCGAAACCAATCAACACCTCATCATTGTACAACCTTCTGATCTTCTTAGCTCCGTGTTTTAAAATTGTATTTTCACCAAATGTTACTTGCCCATCACCAGCCATTGAAACTTTATTGCCGCGTCTTACGGCAACTATAGTAGTACCTTTAAACAAACTTTCACCCCCCAAAAAACAATATAATATTAACACAAAATTTATAACATTTCAATAATATTTCAAAATTTTTTATATATTTAAATTACTTTACATAATCACAATTACTGCATTTGATAATCTTTCGCCCTTTTGAATACTTCTCAACAAGCAAGGCCCCACATTTGGGACATGTTTCTGATATAGGTCTATCCCAAAACATAGTGCCACAATTGGAGGAATTTTCACATGCGTAATAAATCTTACCTTTTTTGCTTTTCTTGATGATTATTTTGCCTCCACATTTAGGACATGTAACACCAATTTCTTCGTACAATGGTTTAGTATTTTTACACTCTGGAAATCCCGGACAAGCTAAAAATTTACCATAACGGCCGTATTTTATAACCATATTTCTGCCGCAGAATTCGCATTTAATATCAGTTTCTTCATCTTTTATTTCAATATCTTTCATTTGTTCTTCTGCTATCTTTAGTGAATCATTAAAACCATTGTAAAATTCATCGATGACATCACACCACTTTTCAATTCCTTCTTCTATTCTGTCCAGTTGCTCCTCCATTTGAGCTGTAAATTTTACATCTACTATGTCTGGAAAGAACTCTTTCATTACATCTGTTACAATGAATCCCAATTCCGTAGGTTTAAGATTTTTCTTTTCTTTTATCACATATCCTCGCTCTAACAATGTAGATATTATAGGAGCGTAAGTGCTTGGCCTTCCTATACCTTTTTCTTCAAGCTCTTTTATCAGTGTAGCTTCAGTATATCTTGCAGGTGGCTGCGTAAAATGCTGCTCTGGCTTTAGTTCTTTTAATTTCAAAAAATCTCCGCTATTAAGCATTGGAAGCATCTTATCTTCATTTTCATTTTCCTCATCATCTGTGTAAACCGCCATAAAACCAGCAAACTTAATTTTAGAGCCACTTGCCTTAAACACATAATTTTTATTAATAATATCAACATTCATCGTATCATATAAGGCCGGTGACATTTGACTTGCCAAAAATCTGCTCCAAATCAATTTATACAATTTATATTGATCTGGCTTTAAGGAATCCTTAATTTTTTCAGGGTCTAAATCTATATATGTAGGTCTTATAGCTTCATGAGCATCTTGAACATTCCCTCCCTTTTTTGAATATGTAGCATTTGGATTTGCATATTCCTTTCCGTATTTCCGCAATATATACTCATAGGCTGCTTTTTTAGCTTCATCTGAAACTCTTGTCGAGTCTGTTCTCATGTAAGTTATTAATCCGAGGCTGCCTTCACCTTTTATTTCTACACCTTCATAAAGTTGCTGTGCAATCATCATGGTCTTTTTCGCAGTAAAACCCAATGTTTTTGAGGCTTCTTGTTGCATTGTGCTTGTTATGAAAGGAGGCGAAGGATTTCTCTTTTTCGTACCTATTTTAACATTTTCTACTACATAATCGTCTGTCAAATCTTCTACTATTTTATTTACATCATTCTCATTTTTTAACTCTACTTTTCCATCTTTTGTACCATAAAATTTTGCTTCAAAAGACTGTGACTTTTTTTCTTTATACAAATACGCCGATATGCTCCAGTACTCCTCCGGTTTAAAATCCTCAATTTCCTTTTCTCTATCACAAATCAATCTTGTTGCTACTGATTGAACTCTACCTGCACTCAAGCCTCTCTTTATTTTTTTCCAGAGCAAAGGACTTATATTATAACCTACAAGTCTATCTAAAATTCGCCTAGCCTGCTGTGCGTCAACCAAATTCATATCTATCTTCCTTGGATTTTTAATGGCATTCTGAATGGCATTTTTTGTTATCTCATGGAACTCTATCCTGCATTTTTCATTAATATCAATATTCAATAAACTTGCCAAATGCCATGATATAGCTTCCCCTTCCCTATCCGGGTCCGTTGCAAGGTAAATTTTCGATGCATTTTTTGCCTCTTTTTTTAACTTCTCGATTATCGGTCCTTTTCCACGAATCGTTATGTATTTTGGTTCAAAATTTTTTTCAATATCTATCCCAAGCTGACTTTTAGGCAAATCCCTTATATGCCCCATAGATGCTTCGACCTTATAATTTTTGCCTAAATATTTATGTATTGTTTTAGCCTTAGAAGGCGATTCTACTATTACCAAAGATTTTTCCATTTTGATACCTCCAAAACAATTATTAATTATATCAAATTGTCTTATTAATTAAAACTCTTTTCATATTTATTTCCAGGTAACCTGACAATAAGCCCTTTAATCGTCAGTGATGATAAAAGATAATTGACTTTAGATATAGGAAATTTAGTTATCTCCACAATTTCTTCTATATCTCTCGGGCATTCTGATATTATAGCGTACAGTTTTTGTTCTTCACTGCTTAGTGTATTTACGAATCGCTCATTTATTCTTGTTTTTATATCTTCTCTAAAATTATACTCATCAAGTATATCGCTGACACTTGCGACTAACTTTGCACCTTGCTTTATTAGTCCGTTTGTGCCTTGGCTGTAAGCACTTGTAATAATACCTGGAACAGCAAAAACATCTCTTCCCTGTTCCAATGCAAATTTAGCAGTAATCAAAGAACCGCTTTTAACACCCGCCTCGACAACTAATACGCCTAGTGACAAGCCGCTTATTATCCTGTTTCTAGCAGGAAAATTGCCAGCTACAGGAAGATAATCAAGCGGATATTCAGATACAACAGCACCTTTAGAAATTATTTCTTCCATCAATTTTTTATTTTCTTCAGGATATGCTATATTTACCCCGCACCCAAGTACTGCAATTGTCCTTCCTCCAGCTTTTATAGCGCCTTTATGAGCTTGACTGTCGATTCCTCTAGCCATTCCACTTATTATAGTAAACCCATGCTTCGATAATTCGTATGAAAATTTTTCAGACATCGATTTGCCGTACGATGTAGCATTTCTTGAACCAACTATGGCAATTGACATATCATCAGATTCAGTAATATTACCTTTTACATATAAAACTGGAGGCGCATCGTATATTTCTCGAAGTAGCTTTGGGTATTCATCATCATCTATCAATAGAACTTTTACTTTTTCTTTATGTAGCCTTTCTGCGTATTTGTACGGTTCAATTTTTTTCGCTTCTATTATACTGTTTAAAATTCTTCCATTACTAACCACTTGTTTTATATCTTCCAAGCTTGACTTATATACATTTTCTGCATTTCCAAAGTAATCCACAAGTTTTTTAAAAGTCTTTGAACCTACGCCATTAATTGAACTAAGCCAAACAGAAAATACTTTATTCCTATCCATTATTGCACCTCAAATATATATTTAAACATTATCATTATAATAATAAAAAATAAAAAATAAAAGCAGGTATTTTATATATTTTTGTCGAATAAGTATAAGTTGGGTGATAAAATGGTGAAACAATTTTTTACGATAAAAAGTTTAAAAGAGCACATATACAACTATGGATTCGAAATAGAAGGATGCAAGATAAGCAGTAATGCTTTAAGATGGCTTGAAAAAGAAAAAAATAGATTAAATAACTTAATGAAATACGAAAATGAACTTTACAATTTAGATTATAAGTTGATTGGAGGAATTGACGAAGTAGGGCGAGGACCTTTAGCAGGTCCTGTCGTTGCAGGATGTGTCATACTTCCAAAGCAATCATTTATTCCAGATATTGATGATTCAAAAAAATTAAGCGAGTCAAAAAGAGAACTATTGTCTGAAATAATTAAAAAAAAAGCTATTGCATATGGCATTGGCATAATAGATAATGAACACATTGACAGAATAAACATACTAAACTCCACTTATGAAGCCATGAAAGTGGCGATTTCTAATCTTAATATTAAAGCTGATTTTTTGCTGGTAGACGCAATATCAATACCAGACATTGATATTGCACAAATGCCTATAATAAAAGGTGACGCAAAAAGCATCTCGATTGCAGCTGCATCTATAGTAGCTAAAGTTACAAGGGATAACATAATGAGAAAATACGATGAAATGTATCCACAGTATGGGTTTTGCAAAAACAAAGGTTATGGCACAAAAGAACACATAGAAGCTATAAAGAAATACGGGCCATGCCCAATACATAGAAAAACCTTTTTAAAAAGTATATTAGGTGATTGATTACATGAATAATAAAATATTAGGTAATTTGGGAGAAACAATTGCAGAAAATTATTTAAAAAAATCCGGTTATAATATTGTCTGCAAAAATTTTAGATGCTCTATCGGAGAAATAGATATAATAGCGTTAAATAAAGATAGCCTGATTTTTGTTGAAGTTAAAACAAGGACTTCAACTAAATTCGGCTATCCCAAGGAAGCGGTAACGTACCATAAAAAAAGCAAAATCATTAAAGTCGCGGAAACTTTTTTGGCATTTAACGAAAAATATACAAATCATATTTTTAGATTTGATGTAATTGAGATATTAGTAGATCCAAAAACATTTAAGCTTAACAATATAAATCACATAAAAGACGCATTTACGCTTTAGGTAAAAGTCCCATCTTATCCTTAACTTTATTTACAGTTGCCTTTGCAATTTCACTAGCTTTTTCAGCACCGTCTTTTAATACTTCATTTATAAAATTTAAATCTAAGTTTCTGTAATTAGATTGTATTTCCTGAAGTCTTTCTACTATGACATCAACCAGTTCTTTCTTTAAGGTTCCATACCCTTGCCCCTTAAACCTTGCTTCCACGTCTTCTATGCTTATGTCGGTAAATGCGCTGTATAGCGTAAGCAAATTGCTTAAACCTGGTTTATTCTCAGGATCATATCTTATCATGTTCTCTGAATCTGTGACTGCCTTCATGATTTTTTTCTTTACCAGAGAAGGTTCATCTAATAAATTTATTTTGCTGTATTGATTTTCGCTGCTTTTGCTCATTTTTTTATCAGGTTCAGTCAAGCTCATTATTCTCGAACCAGTCTTCAAAATCATCGGTTCAGGTATTACAAAAGTATCGCCAAATCTATTGTTAAATCTTATAGCTATATCTCTTGTAAGCTCTAAATGTTGTTTTTGATCATTGCCTACAGGAACAAAATTCGTATCGTATAGCAGGATATCTGCCGCCATCAGATCAGGATACGTGAACAAACCTACAGAAACAGACTCTTTACCTTTGCTTTTCTCTTTAAATTGAGTCATCCTATTTAACTCGCCAAAATATGTCATGCACTGTAGCAACCAAGCAAGTTCTGAATGCTCTTTAACATGTGATTGAACAAAAATAATCACTTTTTTTGGATCAAGGCCTATGGCAAGATAAAGTCCAGCCAGTTCGATGGATTTTTTGCGCAAAGTTTCTGGATCTTGCGGAACCGTCAATGCATGCAAATCCACAATACAAAACAAACAGCTATAATCATCTTGAAGTTTTACAAATTGTCTCATTGCTCCTAAGTAATTGCCAATATGAATATCCCCTGTTGGTTGCACACCTGAAAAAACTCTCTGCATCTTTCACACCTCTTTCAGTTGCTTATGTATTTATTGTTTAAATTTCTATACTGAAATGCTTCTACAACATGTTCATATTTAACATCATGACTTCCTTCTAGATCAGCAATCGTCCTTGCTACTTTCACTATTTTATTATAAGCTCTGGCACTAAGTCCTAATGTGTCAAAGTATTCTTTTATCATATCTGTAGTTTTTTCATCAAGTTTTATGTATTTTTTTATCATATTATTATTTAGCTGAGAATTAAAAAATATACCACTGCCTTTATACCTTTTTAATTGAATCTCTCTTGCCTTTTTTACTCTATTGCGTATCATCTCTGATGTTTCGACATTTGTATCATCATCAAAATATTTTTGCTTGTCGACGCGATTTACTTCCACATGCAAATCGATCCTATCCAATAAAGGACCAGAAATCTTATTTTGATAACGCCTTATTTCATTAGGAGTACATCTACATTCATGAGTATCGTCGCCCAAATAGCCGCAAGGACATGGATTTAATGCGACAACGAGAATTACTTTAGCCGGATACGTAAAAGTGGCATTGACTCGTGATATTGTCACACATTCATCTTCTAACGGTTGCCTAAGCGCTTCAATAGCATCTCTACGAAATTCAGGAAACTCATCAAGAAATAAAACACCGTAATGCGCTAAAGAAACTTCTCCTGGTCGCGGAATCCTGCCACCGCCAACTAAAGAAACTGTTGAAATAGTATGGTGAGGCGCTCGAAAAACCCTGTTTGTCAGGAGTGATACATCTTCAGGCAAAGTCCCTGCTATGCTATGTATTTTTGTAACTTCTAATGCCTCTTCCAAAGTCATCTCTGGAAGTATGGTAGGAAACCTTCTTGCCAACATGGTTTTGCCTGAACCAGGAGGACCTACAAGCATAACATTGTGGCCACCGGCAGCAGCAATTTCAAATGCTCTTTTTGCATTTTCCTGTCCTTTTACATCAGAAAAATCTACATCATAATTTTCTCTTTTGAAAAGCTCATCAATATCGATTTTAATACTGTTGATTACTTTTATACCGTTTATGTAATCAACAACGTCTTTTAATGATTTGACAGGTATAACTTCTACATCTTTTGTTATGGCAGCTTCTTTTGCATTTGCATACGGCAGTATTATCCTTTTAATTCCGTAGAGTCTTGCATCCATAGCCATAGGCAACGCACCTTTAATTGGCCGTAGAGAACCATCAAGTGATAGCTCCCCCAGCAAAACTGTATCATTATCAACAGTTTTAACTTGTCCAGTGCATATAAGTATTCCTACAGCTATCGGCAGATCAAACGATGTGCCTTCTTTTTTAGTATTAGCAGGCGCTAAATTTACTGTTATTTTTTTAACCGGAAATTCGTAGCCACTATTTTTTATAGCAGCTCTTACTCTATCTCTCGATTCTTTTATCTCTGTATCGCCTAATCCGACTATATCAAAAGCAGGAAGCCCATTTGATATATCAATTTCTACATCTACTACATATCCGTCAATGCCTAAGATTGCCATGCTTTTTGTTATAGAAAGCATCAAAAATCCCCCTAATTAGGTCTTTCAAGAGATATTTTGCCGATTTTCCCTGTGCGAAAATCATCAATAATGATTTTTGCAGCACGCTCTGTGTCAACAATTCCTCCAGAAGACAAACAACCTCTTGCTTTACCTATATCTGTGAGTAATTTATACACATCTTTGCCTATGTCTTCTAACTTGTATCTTTTCATTAAAAGCTCTGGATAATTTATTCTCAATATATCAAGTAATGAATATGCCAACTCTTCATGATTTAATAGCTCATCTTTAATTGCAGAAGTTAAAGCCAACATTATTCCAACATGTTCGTCTTCAAATTTAGGCCACAGAATGCCTGGAGTATCTAATAAATCAAAATAAGGTGTTTTAATCCACTGCTTCGATTTTGTCACACCTGGTTTATTGCCTGTCTTAGCATTTTTTGTTTTTGTTAATGAATTTATCAATGTTGATTTTCCAACGTTAGGTATACCGACTATCATTGCCCTTAATTTGGTTTTTATACCCTTCTGTCTTTTTTTATCGATTATATCGCTGCACTCTTTTAAAGTCAATTCGTAAATACTTTGAATGCATTTGCTATCTAAAGAATTTATATTAAGGCTTACATGACCTTTAAGGTTGAAATAATCGTTCCACATTTTATTGACTTCTAAATCAGCCAAATCAGATTTATTAAGTAAAATAATTCGTTTTTTATTTTTGACTAAGTCATCTATCAATGGATTTCTACTGCTTTTTGGAATTCGAGCATCTAATAACTCATAAACAATATCTACTATTTTTAAATTTTCTTCAATCAGGCGTTTAGTTTTTGCCATGTGTCCAGGATACCATTGATACATAATTTCCTCCAAATATTGAAAAAGGGACCAATCAAGTCCCCTTTATTTCTTCTCTTGAATTTTAGCAGCTTTGCCAACTCTTTTCCTAACATAATAGAGTTTAGCTCTTCTAACTCTACCTTTTCTTACTACTTCTATCTTTTCAATCCTAGGTGAGTGAAGTGGGAAAGTCCTTTCTACTCCAACACCATAAGAAATACGCCTTACGGTAAAGTTTTCTCTTAATGAACCACCACTTCTTTTTATAACAACACCTTCAAAAACCTGAATTCTTTCTTTGTCACCTTCGATAACTTTATAATGTACTCTTACAGTATCACCAACATTAAATTCAGGTACTTCTCTCAATTGTTCTCTTTCTACAATATCAACTAGATTCATTTTTTTCCCTCCTTTCAAATATCCGAATAACCTAACTCTTTAAGATATTCAATATCTTGTTCTGATAGATATTTTCTATCCAAAAGATCTGGGCGTAAATTAAGCGTAGTCTCTAATGATTTCTGCCTTCTCCACTTAGCAATCTCTGCATGGTTTCCAGACAGTAACACTTTCGGGACTTCCATCCCATTAAATATTTCAGGCCTTGTATATTGAGGATATTCTAATAAACCACAATAAAAAGATTCATCTATAAAACTTTCATCTTGCGGCAAAACACCATGTATCAACCTTGACACAGAATCTATGACTGCCATCGCAGCGATTTCGCCGCCTGTCAAGATAAAATCACCTATTGATATCTCCTCATCTATCAGTGAATACGCTCTTTCGTCGATTCCCTCGTAATGTCCACATAAAATGATTATTTCGTCGTATTTTGATAGCTCTATTGCTTTTTTTTGATCGAATCTTTTCCCTTTAGGACCCATATAAAAAACTGGCATATCTTTAGATGACTTGACTGCATTAATTGCATCGTATATTGGCTGAACCATCATTACCATGCCATACCCGCCACCATATGGATAATCATCGGTTTTCTTATGTTTGTCTTTCGAATAATCCCTGATATTTACCAAATTTACTTTTATCAATTCTCTCTCGATTGCCCTTTTTAGAATGCTATTTCTGAGTATACCTTCAAACATATCAGGAAAAATCGTTAAAACATTAAAAACCACTATAGCCCCTCCAAAAGATGGACTATCATTTTTTTGCCATTTACATCCACATCTTTAATCACATCTTTAATGGCAGGTATCAATATATCCCTCTCATCTGTTTTTACTACATACACATCATTAGCACCAGTTTTTAACACGTCCTTTAATACACCCAACTCTCTTTTGTCATCAGTGTAAACTTTCATATCTATCAAATCTTTAATAAAATACTCGTCTTCTTCTAACTCTACAGCATCATCCATCGTTATTTTTATAAATTTGTTTTTAAGCTTCTCCGCCTCATTTCTGTCATTTACTTCATAAAATTTTATCAAAACAAGATTCTTAATAAATCTTACTGATTCAATTTGATATTGAACCCTTTTGTCATCATCAAAAATATACACATAATCAAGATCATAAAATCTATCTAAATGATCTGTAAGCGGATATACCTTGACTTCGCCGTTTACACCGTATGCAGATGTAATTTTGCCTACGGATAAATAATCATCCATAAAATCACCTAAATTATTTCTACGATGACACGTTTTTTCTCTTTGGTCGCAGCAGCCTTAACAACAGTTCTTATAGCTTTTGCTATCCTACCTTGTTTACCTATAACTTTTCCCATATCTTCTGGAGCAACCTTAAGCTCTATTATAATTGACTGCTCACCTTCAATTTCATTAATTTGAACTGCATCAGGGTTGTCAACAAGAGATTTCGCAATGAACTTAACTAATTCACCCATGTTTATCCCTTCCTAAAACAGCATTTTAATTGTTAATTTTATCAAATATACCTTCTTTTTTGAATAGAGCTCTAACCGTGTCAGATGGTTGTGCACCTACTTTTAGCCACTTTATTGCTTTTTCAGAATCAATTTTAATTTCCTTTGGATTAGATACTGGATTATAATATCCAATCTCCTCTATAAACTTACCATCACGTGGTGATCTTGAATCGGCCACAACGAATCTGTAAAATGGTGACTTTTTCGCACCCATTCTTTTTAATCTAATCCTGACTGCCACTTTATCACCTCCTTTTAAAGCCAAATATTTATCTGAAAAATGGCATTTTTCTTTTGCCTATTTTCATATTTTTGCCCATATCAGTAAACTGCTTCATCATCTTCTTAGTTTGCTCAAACTGTTTAAGCAAGCTATTTACTTGCTGAATCGATGTACCACTGCCAGCAGCGATTCTTTTTTTTCTGCTGCCATTTATGATAGAAGGATTCTGTCTTTCTTCCTTAGTCATTGACTGAATTATTGCCTCTATCCTCTTTATGTCCTTATCACTTATGTTTACTCCTTTTAATTTTGACATATTTACACCGGGTATCATGGAAAACAACTGATCAATTGGCCCCATGTTTTTTAATCCCTGCAATTGATCTAAAAAGTCATCAAACGAAAACTGTTGCTCTAAAATCTTTTTTTGCAGCTCCAATGCCTTTTTTTCATCTATCTGTGCCTGAGCTTTTTCAATTAAGCTTAAAACATCTCCCATTCCCAATATTCTTGAAGCCATTCTATCTGGATGAAAAACTTCTATGTCAGTAAATTTTTCGCCTGATGCTATAAATTTAATGGGTTTATGCGTGACAGCTTTCACCGACAAAGCTGCTCCGCCTCTTGTATCACCATCAAGTTTTGTCAATATAACTCCATCTATATCAAGTTTTTCATTAAAAGATTCAGCTACATTGACAACATCTTGACCTGTCATAGCATCGACAACCAAAAGTATCTCATCTGGATTCACGGCATCTTTTATGTTTTTCAATTCATCCATCAGTTCTTCATCTACGTGAAGTCTTCCAGCCGTATCAATTATTACTACGTTATAATTATTATTTCTTGCAAAATCTATAGAAGCCTTTGCAATATCAACAGGTGAAGTCTTATCACCCATCGAAAAAACAGGCACATTTATGGATGAACCAACTACTTGAAGCTGTTTAATTGCTGCAGGTCTGTATATATCACATGCAACAAGTACAGGACTTTTTCCTTTAGACCTTAAATAATTAGCAAGTTTGCCACTTGTAGTCGTCTTACCGGAACCTTGCAATCCTACCATCATTATAACTGTTGGAGGTTTATCGCTAAAATTGATCTTGCTTTCTTTAGAACCCATCAGTGCCGTCAATTCGTCATTGACAATTTTTATGACATGCTGTGCAGGCGTTAGGCTTTCCATTACTTCTTGCCCCAAAGACTTTTCAGTAACAGTATTTATAAATTCTTTAACAACTTTAAAATTAACGTCAGCCTCTAAAAGCGCTATCTTGACTTCTTTCATAGCCTCTTTTACATCTTTTTCGCTTAGCTTGCCTTTACCCCTAAGTTTCTTAAAAATGTCTTGAAGCTTTCCAGTAAGACTTTCAAATGCCATTCAAAAACCTCCTAGAAATTTTTATTTAAAATTCTAAACCATCAATTTCTTTTTCTATATCTTCCAAAGCCTCTAAGACTTTTTGATCGGAAATATACTTTTTAACCTCACCTATCGACTGCTTTATTTTAGAGAGCTTTTCCATGTTATCATTGTATTTTTTTACAAGTCCTAATTTATCTTCATAGTATTTTAAAATACTTTCAGCCCTTTTTAAAGAGTCGTATACACCTTGTCTTGAAATATTAAGTTCCTGTGATATTTCGCCTAATGAATAATCATCCATATAATACATTTTAAATATATCCATTTGTTTGCCTGTAAGTAGCGAACCATAAAAATCATACAATACATTCATTTCAACAAAATCAGAATTCATATATATACCACCTGTTAAGGTACTTGCCTTTACATTAAGATTTTATACGAGAAAAGCTAATTTGTCAAGTTTTTATTCAAACAATGCCCTAACAAATTTTTCTGAATCAAATTCTTGAAGGTCATCAATACCTTCTCCTACACCAATAAACCTTACTGGTATATCAAGCTCAGATTTTATCGATATTACAATGCCTCCTTTTGCTGTTCCATCAAGTTTTGTCAGTATTATACCAGTTACATCTGTAGCTTCTTTAAAAATTTTAGCTTGTTGTATTGCATTTTGGCCAGTTGTAGCGTCTAAAACCAAAAACGTCTCTATATTGCCTTCATTAAATTCTCTTTGAGCAACTCTATATATTTTTTTCAATTCCTCCATAAGATTTTTTTTGTTGTGTAACCTTCCCGCAGTATCGCACAATATAACATCTACGTTTCTGGATTTCGCAGCTTTTATACCGTCAAAAAGGACAGATGCTGGATCTGACCCCTCCTCATGCCTTATTATTTCACAATTATTTCTTCCTGCCCATACCTCTAACTGATCTATGGCTGCTGCCCTAAATGTATCTGCTGCCACTAGCAATACTCTTTTTCCATCTCTTTTAAACTTATTGGCAAGTTTGCCTATTGTCGTCGTCTTACCGACACCATTGACACCAACAATTAAAATTAAAGTTGGTTGCGTAATTTTAAACGACGTCTCTTTAGCCTCCATAATATCGTATATTTCTTCTGCCAACAATTCCTTTATTTTTTCTGCATCTTTAACTTTCTGCTCTTTAGCTTTCTCTTTTAAATTATCAATAATCTTTTCTGTTGTAGAAACACCAACATCTGCTAATATTAGAATTTCCTCCAATTCTTCAAACAATTCATCGTCTACTTTTCTTCCAAACGATAATATGCCATCTATTTTAGATGTAAAATTATCCCTTGTCCTTGCAAGACCATCTTTTAATCTCTGATAAAGTCCTTTTTTATCTTCTTTTTCTACAATTTCATCGTCTTTTTTATTTTTTTTGAAGAAGTTTAGCATACATTACATTCCTTTCTAAGCACTTTCTAATTTTAACGATAATAACTTTGAAACACCTTTTTCCTGCATAGTTACTCCATATAATGTGTCAGCAACTGACATGGTACCTTTTCTGTGAGTCACAACTATAAACTGTGATTCACGTGAAAGGTCTTTCAAGTAAGATGCAAATCTATCCACATTTGCATCGTCTAGCGCAGCATCTATTTCATCGAGTATACAAAAAGGTGTCGGTCTTATTAATATCATAGCAAATAGCAATGATATTGCAACTAATGCTTTTTCGCCACCTGATAGGAGAGAAATGTTTTGAAGCTTTTTCCCAGGAGGCTGTACATTTATTTCTATCCCCGTATTAAGCAAATCATCAGGATTTGTCAACATTAACTCTGCTCTCCCACCGCCAAACAATTTTTTAAATGTTTCTTTAAATTGTGCTTCGATTAAGTTAAAATTATCTTTAAATTTGGCCTTTATAATCTTATTTGCATCATCAATAATTGAATTAAGTGAATTCTTTGCTTCCACCAAATCATCATATTGCATCTTCAGAAAATCGTATCGTTCTTTTAAATTTTTGTATTCCTCTATTGCATTTAGATTGACTATTCCTAACTCTTTAATAGATGCATTAATTTTTGATAACTGCTGCCTCAATGTCAAAATATTTTCATTTATTAAATTCGCTTTTGCATTGTTGAAAGTCATCTCATAATCTTCCCAAAGTTTATTTTTGATATTTTCAATTTCCATTTCAAGTTTTTGAATATTCAATTCTTTTAATCGTTTCTTTTCTATTTCTTTAGAATATTCATTTTCTAATTTATCCAATATTTCTTTATCTATATTTATGTTTTTCAATTTTGTCTCAATCTTTCTTTCTATTTCATGTATTTCTTCGTTAATCTTTTTAAGCCTTTCATTTAAAATTTCACTTTTCTCATTAGTTCTATTTATATCTTTTTCATACATTATTTTTAAATTTTCATACTTGTCAATGCTTTTTTCTATCTCAATAATTGATCCAGTAATGTTGCTATATTCTAACTCCTTTTCATTTAATTTCGAAACATCATTCATCAACTTTTGCTCATATTTTGCTAATTCAATTTTTAAATTAGTTATTTCTACCTCTAGCTTATTGAGAACATCAGCACTAGAATCTT
This sequence comes from Thermoanaerobacterium sp. PSU-2, assembly GCF_002102475.1. NCBI lineage: Bacteria > Bacillati > Bacillota > Clostridia > Thermoanaerobacterales > Thermoanaerobacteraceae > Thermoanaerobacterium > Thermoanaerobacterium sp. PSU-2. The sequence goes on from NZ_MSQD01000002.1 coordinate 160,768, forward strand.
TGTTGTCTTTATAATCTCTGATCAATTTGTCTAAACAAGCTTTTTTTTGATTAAGTTGCGATATGTTATCTTTGTATTTATTAATTTCCTTGTCATAGCTATTTATAATATCTCTTATCTGTTTTTCTTCTAATTCACTTTGTTTTATAATCGTGCTTAATTTTTCTATCTCCATCTCTAAAGAAGATTTATTTTTCATCAAGTCATTTAAAATGCCTGCTTTAATATTAATGTTATTTATTATATTATCCAATTTTTCTTTTGTTTTTTCCATTTCTTTGGTTAAAGTATCTTTGTGCTTTTTCAATTCTTTTAATTCTTTTGCCAATTTATTGCATTTTATATCTTCAAGTTTAATATCTTCTTTCCGCTTCAATATATTTTGAGACTTTAAGACGCTTCCTCCAGTTATAGAACCACCAGGATTAATGACTTCACCTTTTAATGTCACTAATTTAAACTGATTTTTAAATTTTCTACTTAGCGAAATAGCAGTATCTAAATCCTTTGTTACTATTACCCTTCCTAAAATAAATTTTATCGCTTTTTCAATTTTTTTATCGTAATCAATAATATCAGAAGCCAATCCTATTACTCCATCGCAGTTATTAAATGATTTATCAAATGGTTTGTACGTTATATTGTCAAGTGGCAAAAATGTCGCTCTACCAAAATTATTCTTTTTAAGCACAGATATGAGATCCTTAGCACTTTCGGTAGTTTCCGTTATAACGTCTTGAATTGCTGAACCTAATGCTATCTCAATAGCTAAAGAATATTCACTTCTTACATCAATTAATTCTCCAACTACACCTAATACATTCTTTCTTAATGACTCATTCTTCTCAATGTACTTCATCAAATTTTTAATGCTGTGATTATATCCCTCATATTCTTTATCCATATCCCTTAGAAGCCTTAACTTAGCTATCGCGCTGTTGTATTCATTTAATGTTTTTTCATATTTCCCATTTTGAATCTTTATATTATCTTCTAATGACTTTAATTTTTCTTCAGTCAAATTTTTATCATCATTAAATATAACTAATTCACTATTAAGGCTTTCAATGTTATTTTGTATTTCGTTTATTTCATGATTTTTAAGTTCAATGTCGTTTAGCAGATTGTTTTGTGTTTTAACTAAATCATTTAATTTTTCGGATAAATTATTTTTCATTATTTCCGTCTTTGAAAGAATGTTATTATTCTCTGCAATCTCATTTAAAATGTCAACTACGTCTTCTTTTGCAGATTCAACTTCCATTTGTTTTAAACTAGACTCTTCTTTTATAGATTCATACCTTGAAATAAGGATGCTTAATTCTGATTCAAAATATTGTTTCTTTGACTCAATCTCTTTTATGCTGTCATTAATTACACCTATTTCTTTTGATGTAAGAGATGATTTATTCTTACTATCTTCAAGAGATTTTTTTAATCTGTCTATATTTTCTTCACTATTTTTTACTTTTTCATTTAAAAGTTCTATCTTTCCATTTAATGTCTCTATCTCATTTATAGAATTATAATAATCTTGTTTTTTTCTGTCTAATTGCTCTTTGAAACTTTCAAGCTCTGATTCCGCTTCATTTAAAGTGTTTTTTTTGCTTTCGATTTCTGTTTTTAATTTCAACACATTCTTTTCAATCACAGTATAATCTGATTTAAAATTATTTAACTTTTTAAAAAGCTCATCTATATCATGGCAATAAATTGTTATATCAATGCGTTTTTTTTCTTCCTGTAATTTCAGGAAAGTTTCTGCTTTTATTTTTTGTTCATGCAGAGGTTCCAATTGATTTTGAAGCTCCAGCAATATATCGTTTATCCTATTTATATTTTCATTCGTCACAACTAATTTTTTTTGTGCCTCTTCCTTTTTATATTTGTATTTTGAAATTCCAGAAGCTTCCTCAAAAATTTGCCTTCTATCTTCTGGTCGTGACAGTAAAATCTCATCGATTTTACCTTGACCAATGATAGAGTACCCATCTCGCCCTATTCCTGTATCCATAAACAGCTCAAATACATCTTTTAATCTGCATTGCGTCTTGTTTATGTAAAATTCGCTTTCACCTGATCTAAATATTTTTCTGGTTATTACCACCTCAGTAAAATCCAGTGGAAGCATGTGATCACTGTTATCAAGTGTCAACGTAACTTCCGCAAAACTCAACGGCTTTCTATTTTCTGTGCCTACAAAAATGACATCTTCTAATTTATTTCCCCTTAAACTTTTGATACTTTGTTCTCCTAAAACAAGCCTTACAGCATCTGAAATATTGCTTTTTCCACTTCCGTTTGGACCAACAATTGCTGTAATTCCCTTTTCAAAATTCAATACAACTCTATCTGCAAAGGACTTAAATCCTATTATCTCTAATTTCTTTAAAAACATAAGACCCTCCAAAAATTAGAATTAAAAGGCACTCCACAAGATAATTAAAACCTGCTTTAGCAGGTTTTAATTATCTTGGTTCTACTATGAACTTTATTGCTGTTCGGGTCTCCCCTTCTATTTCTATCTCTGAAAAAGCTGGTATAGCAATTAAATCTATACCATTAGGGGCCACAAATCCTCTTGCTATTGCTATAGCTTTAACAGCCTGATTTACGGCTCCCGCTCCGACAGCCTGTATCTCAGCTACAGACTTGTCTCTCAATACAGCCGCCAATGCACCTGCTACAGATTTAGGTTGAGATTTAGCTGATACTTTTAGAACCTCCACTATAATAACCTCCTTAGTAGAATTGAAAATGAATACAAAATATATATTCTATAAATAATGACTAATTCCTTCTTTTTATAAAAATTTTTTTAAGATCATATAGTGGACTCATTTATGTAATCTTCTATTGATTTTTTAAATACATGTCCGTCATATTCTAAAAGCACGCTGTCTTCTTTAACATCTTCAAGCTGAACTATATTAATTTTTACGCCAAATTCCGATTCTAAGTAAATCTTATTTCTTTTTTTGTTTCCAATTAAAGCTGAAACCGAACGAGGATTGACATAAATAAACACCGTACATTCTTTAATATCGTTATTTTGAAAAAGATGTTTAACAACATCTTTATAAATAGACGACTTTACTAACTCTCCAAACGCTGGATGAAACGGACCAGCTACTACATCTCTATTTACGTTTATCGCATCTGTTGCTTGTAGTCCTATTCTAATTACATCTATATGGTTTTTCTTAAATTTGATGTACAATTCTTTTGAAATCTCCACAGCATCTTCCAAACTAATAGGCATATACACCCCATTTTTATACATTTTTTCTAAATAAGTGCCTTTCAAAACGAGAGTAGGATAAATCCTTACAAACGCAGGTTTCAATGAAATTATCTCATCCGCTGTTTTTAATGTTTTTTGTCTAGTATCACCCGGCAATCCTACCATAATCTGTAGCCCTAATGTAAATCCATATGCTTTTATAAGCCTTGATGCTCTATAAACATCATCAATGCTATGACCTCTATGGCTCCTTAATAGCACTTCATTATCCAGGCTTTGTACTCCCAGTTCTATGATCGAAACATCATACCTTTTTAAATTGTCAAGAATAATCTCATCTATATAATCAGGTCTGGTAGACAATCGAATTGCATCTATGTTTCCTGAAGCCAAATATTTTTGTGCAATCGACAAAAAATTCTTTTGTATCTCTAATGGTATTCCGGTAAAGCTTCCACCATAAAAGGAAACCTCAACGTGAGCATATTTCGGAATAGTCTTCAAATAATCTTCGATAGTTCTTTCTACGTATTCCTCATTTACTTCCGATTTCAAACCAGTTATTTCGTCTTGATTGCAAAAAACACATTTATGAGGACATCCTAAATGTGGAACAAAAATCGGTATAATGTAGATATCTTTCATATTAACCCCATCTTGCTTAAAGCCTCCATGGCTGCATATTGCTCAGCTTCTTTTTTACTTCTTCCCTTTCCTCTACCAAGTCTATTTTCACCGACAAAAACTTCTATCACAAACATCTTATTGTGATCAGGCCCATATTCATCTATTAGTTTATAATTCACTCTTTCTGAGCCCATTTTTTGTGTTACTTCTTGCAACTTTGTTTTATAATCCCGATATATTAATCCACTTAAAACTTCGTTTATAATTTTCTCAAAGAGCCTTAATACAACTTCACTTACTGTTTTAAGATCTGAATCCAAGTAGACTGCCGCTATTAAAGCTTCCATCGCATCTGCAAGGATAGAATCCCTATTGCGGCCACCTGTCATCTCTTCACCTCTACCTATATTTAAATACTTGCCAATCTCTATCTCTCTTGCACATCGCGCAAGTGAAGGCTCACAGACTATTTCGGCTCTATACTTTGACAAATAGCCTTCTTCCAAATCAGTCCTATTTTTATATAAGTATTCACTTATTACGATGCTTAAGACAGAATCGCCTAAAAACTCCAATCTTTCATTGCTGCTTAGAAAGTTTTTGCTTTCATTTGCCCATGAACTATGTGTTAAAGCATTTTTAAGCAATTTTTTATTATTAAAAGTATAACCGATATTTTTCTCTAAATTTTCATATCTATCGCTTAACTCCATGATTGTGCCTCTTTCAATATTTTTTAAACACTAATGAAGCATTGTGTCCTCCAAAGCCAAAAGAATTTGACAAAGCATAATTTACATCCATCTTTAAAGCTTTATTTGGAACATAATCCAAATCGCATTCAGGATCTGGAGTCTCATAATTGATAGTAGGCGGAACAATTCCATTTTTTATAGCAAGTATTGTAGCTACAGCTTCCACAGCCCCTGATGCTCCAAGCATATGTCCTGTCATAGACTTGGTGGAACTGATTTTTAATTTATAAGCATGTTCTCCAAATACATTTTTAATAGCCATAGTTTCATATTTATCGTTGTACTCTGTAGAAGTCCCGTGTGCGTTTATATAATCAATATCATCTGGCACAATACCAGCATCTTTTAGTGCAAGTTTCATCGCTCTCGCTGCTCCTTCGCCCAAAGGCGCAGGTGCAGTTATATGATAAGCATCGGCAGTAGCACCATAACCCACAATCTCACAGTATATTTTAGCACCTCTTTTTAACGCATGATCCAATGACTCGAGGACAAGTGTAGCCGACCCTTCTCCCATTATAAATCCATCTCTATTAGCATCAAAAGGTCTGCACGCAGTCTTAGGATCTTCATTTGTTGACATCGCCTTCATTGAGCAAAATCCCGCAATTGCCAAAGGTGTTATTGCAGCTTCACTGCCACCAGTAACAATTATATCCGCATCACCGCGCTCAATTACTTTAAATGCATCACCTATGGCATTGGAACTTGATGCACATGCGTTGACTATCGTTTCATTGTGTCCTTTAAGTCCAAAAGTAATCGATATGAGCCCTGCTGCCATATCGGCTATCATCATCGGAACAAAAAAAGGACTTACTCTTCCTGGACCTTTCTCCCTTAAAATATTCTGTTGATTTTCTAACGTTTCTATTCCACCTATTCCTGAGCCATACACAACGCCTATTCTATCCAAATCTTCACTGGCAAGGTCAAGTCCTGAATCTGCTAAAGCCATTTTTGCAGATGCCAAAGCAAACTGAGTAAATCTGTCCATCCTCTTGGCTTCTTTTTTATCAATATAATCTGTCGGTTCGAAATCTTTTACTTCTGCCGCCAGTTTCGTTGGATAAGCTGAAACATCAAATCTGGAAATTCTATCAATTCCCGACTTTCCATTTATAAGAGAATTCCATAAATCATCAATGTTATTGCCTATTGGAGTTATGGCTCCTATACCAGTTATTACAACCCTGTTCATAGATAATCCTCCATCAAATAATTATCTAATTAAGTCCCGCAATTGCGGGACTTAATATTACTTTTCAAGATTTTTTAAATATTCTACTACATCACCAACTGTCTTAATTTTTTCTGCATCTTCATCAGGAATTTCAACATCAAATTCTTCCTCAAGCGCCATGATTAATTCAACTATATCGAGTGAATCTGCTCCAAGATCATCTATAAAAGATGATTCCATAGTGACTTCTTCTGGATCTACTCCCAATTGTTCAACGATTATGTCTCTAATCTTTTCAAACTCCATAAAGTTCACCTCCTCTCAAAGCACCCATATTAGAATAATATTACATTACCATTCCTCCGTCAACATTGATTACCTGTCCTGTAATATAATCTGAAGCATTGCTGGCAAGAAAAGACACTACATTTGCTATATCCTGTGGTTTTCCTGCTCTTTTTAATGGTATGGAATTCAACATTGACGATTTTACTGTTTCACTTAATACATCTGTCATATCAGTTTCTATAAAACCAGGCGCAATAGCATTAACAGTTATTCCTCTGGACGCTAATTCTTTTGCCAAAGATTTTGTCAAACCTATAATTCCAGCTTTAGATGCCGCATAATTGGATTGGCCTGCATTTCCAATCACACCTACTACTGAAGATATGTTTATAATTTTCCCTTTTCTTCTTTTTATCATATACTTAGAAACAAATTTTATTACATTAAAAGTTCCCTTTAAATTAACATCTATAACATTATCCCAGTCATCTTCTGACATTCTAAGTATAAGGTTATCCTTTGTTATTCCAGCATTATTTACAACAACGTCAATATTACCGAACATATCGATTATGTCATTGACCATTTTTTCAACTTCATTATAATTTGAAATATCGCATTTTAAAGCACAAGATTCAACGCCAAACTTTTTAGCTTCTTCAACAGTCTCTAAAGCATCTTTCGAACTCTTTGAATAATTAATTACGACATTATACCCGTCTTCTGCTAACTTTAAGGCGATAGCTTTCCCTATCCCTTTTCCTCCTCCTGTCACTAATGCCGTTTTAATTTCCCTATCCATTCAGTTTACCTCCAAAGTGGATAAAAGTTTATCAAGCGAACTCGTATCTTCAAAATTGATGGCTTTTTTCGTCTTATCTATTCTCTTCATGAATCCAGTAAGTGTTTTCCCTGGCCCTATTTCAATGAAAACTTCAACTTGATCATCAATCATCTTTCTTACTGATTGTTCCCATAAAACAGGACTGCTTACCTGTTTCACTAAGGTCTTTTTAACTTCGTCAATTTTAAGGTAATCCGCAGTAACATTAGTAATGACTGGAACTGACATATCAAATATTGGAACATGCTTCAAATCTTCTTCTAGTTTAATGCCTGCATCCTTAAGCATACTGCAGTGAAATGGTGCACTAACAGGCAACATAACTGCTTTTTTTGCCCCTTTTTCTTTAGCAAGTTCTACAGCTTTTTCTAAAGCTTTAATTTCACCTGCAATCGATAATTGCCCTGGACAATTGTAGTTAGCTGGTTCAACAACACCAAATTCTCTTACATTATAGCATATATTCTCTACCACTTCATTGTCAAGTCCTATTATTGCTGCCATTCCTCCTATACCTATTGGAACAGCATTTTGCATGTATTCTCCCCTTTTCTTCACAAGCTTCACTGCATCTTTAAAAGATAATACACCTGAATATACAAGAGAACTGTATTCACCTAAGCTTAAGCCAGCCGTCACATCTGCTTTCAACCCTCTTTTTGATAGCACCTTAGTCAATGCAATACTTACCGTCAATATGGCAGGTTGTGTATTTTCCGTCTTCATTAATTCTTCATCAGGACCTTCAAAACATAATCTAGTAATATCGTATTTTAATGCATCATTTGCCTCTTCAAAAACTTCTCTTGCTTCAGCAAAATTTTCATATATTTCTTTGCCCATTCCTGTATATTGTGCACCTTGTCCTGGATATATAAATGCAATCTTCATCTTTTAAAGCCCCCATATAAACTTACAATAATTTTCTCAGCATCATTAAACAAATCCTCAATTATTGCTTTAGCAGGCTTAATATCGTTTATAAGACCAGATATTTGACCAGCCATAACAGAACCATTCAAAACATCTCCATATACTACTGCATCTCTTAACTTTCCTGCACCTAACTGTTCCAATTCCTCTTTTGAAGCTCCGTTTTGCTCTGCTTTTTCAAACTCTCTTGTAAGATGATTTTTTAAAGATCTTACAGGATGGCCTGTAGTTCTGCCAGTCACAACTGCATCTCTGTCCTTAGCATTTATTATGTACTCCTTATATTTTTCATTTGCTGTACACTCCGTACAACACACAAATCGCGTACCCAACTGAACACCTTGAGCTCCAAGGCAAAAAGCTGCAGCAACACCTCTTCCATCGCCAATGCCACCTGCCGCTATGACAGGTATACTCACCGCATCGACAACTTGAGGCACTAAAGCCATAGTAGTAAGCTCACCTATATGTCCACCTGATTCTGTTCCTTCTGCTACAACCGCATCGACCCCAATTGATTCCATTCTTTTAGCCAATGCAACAGATGGGACAACAGGAACAACTTTTATATTGTTTTCTTTCAACCTGTTTATATATTTGCCTGGATTCCCAGCACCTGTAGTGATAACACTTACTTTTTCCTCTATCACAACATCCATAACTTCATCAACAAATGGCGACATTAACATTACATTAACGCCAAAAGGTCTATCAGTCAATTCTCTCGCTTTTCTTATTTGTTCTTTGACAAAACTGGCAGGTGCATTTCCTGCACCAATAATGCCAAGTCCACCAGCATTTGAAACTGCAGCAGCCAATTCTGCTGTTGCAACCCAAGCCATTCCACCTTGAAATATAGGATATTCCAAGCCAAATAAATCAGTAATCTGTGTCTTTATCATGTTCTCACTCCTATCTCAACCACTTTATCACAGTAGAACCCCACGTTAAACCAGCGCCAAACGCAACCATCAAAATTATATCTCCATTTTTTATTCTCCCTGCTTTTAAAGCCTCGTCTAAAGCGACAATGACAGAAGCTGCAGACATATTTCCGTATTTATCCAAGTTGATAAAAACTTTTTCTTTTGACAGTTTCAACTTTTTCATTGCTGCATCTATTATTCTAATATTTGCTTGATGTGGTATAAAAAGATCTACATCTTCAGGTTTCAATCCGCATCTATTTAAAACCTCTACAGTCGCTGTATTCATGACATTGACTGCAAATTTAAAAACTTCCTGCCCATTCATATGGATTGTATGTAATTTGTTTTTTACAGTATCTTCACTTGCTGGCATTCGCGAACCACCAGCTGGCATGTATAAATGCATTCCTCCAGTTCCATCAGCCCCAATGACATTGTCTAAAATTCCGTATCCATCTTTAACCGGACCTACTATAGCAGCCCCTGCTCCATCACCAAATAATACACAAGTATTCCTGTCCTCCCAATTGGTTATTTTTGATAACACGTCTGCTGCAATCACAAGGACAGTCTTATATGTACCACTCTCCACAAACTGTTTTGCTATAGAAAGGCCATATATAAATCCAGAACATCCTACTTCTATGTCAAAAGCCGCTGCTTTTGTAGCTTTAATATTTGCCTGTACAAGACAAGCAGTAGAAGGGAAATTCATATCTGGAACGACAGTTGCAACGATAATTAAATCTATTTCTGAAGCTTCTATTCTAGCATCTTCAATAGCCTTTTTTGCCGCTTCAGTTGCCATGTAAGACGTAGTCATTGATTGTGGTGCAATGCGTCTTTCCTTTATCCCTGTCCTCGATACGATCCATTCATCTGAAGTATCCACCATCTTTTCTAGATCTTGATTTGTCAACTTGTTTTCTGGGACAAAACTTCCCGTTCCCAAAATTCCAGCTTTGAAATCTCTATTTTGCAGCACTTATATCATCTCCAATCAATTCTATTTCCCTCTGGATGTGTGATATAACATCCATTTCCACAATTGTTTTAGCCTGTCTTATAGCATTAAAAATTGCTTTTTCTTTCGAACTTCCATGAGCCTTAATAACAGGTTTCTTTATACCAAGAAGCGGAGCACCACCATATTCAGTGTAATCCATTTTCTTAACTATGTTCTTTAAAGCACCGTAAATTAACATAGCACCTAATTTAGTAAATATATTCCTTTGAAGCTCCTGCTTTAACAAGGATGATATTACAGATGCAGTCCCTTCCATCGACTTTAAGATGGCGTTTCCAACAAATCCATCACATGTTACAACGTCTGCAATCCCATAAGCAATGTCTCTACCCTCGACATTTCCAATGAAATTTAAATGAGAATTTCTTATTAAATCGTAAACTTGTTTTGTAAGCTCATTTCCTTTTTCTTCTTCAGCGCCAATATTAAACAATCCAATTTTAGGGTTCTCGACATTAAGCATTTTTTGTGCATATACACTTCCCATTATAGCAAACTGAAACAAATTTATTGGTTTGCAATCTGTGTTTGAACCTGCATCAAGTAAAATTGTGGCACCATTCAAAGTTGGCAGTATTGGTGCCAACGCTGGCCTATCTATCCCTTTGATCCTTCCAATATTAAAAAGCGAACCCGCCATTAAAGCACCCGTATTGCCTGCTGATAAAAAAGCATCCACTTCATCCCTTTTAAGCATTTCAATGCCAACAGCCATAGAAGAATCTTTCTTTTTCCTTATGGCGGCTACAGGTGGTTCATTGTTTGTAATTACATCTTTTGCATGTACAATAGTCAAGCCATCTTTTTCTTTTACATATTTATCTAATTGCTCTTTGTTTCCAACCAAAACTATTTCTATATCAAAACTATCTAATGCCTTTTCAACGCCTTTTATTATTTCATATGGAGCATAATCTCCTCCCATAGCATCAACTGCTATTTTCAAGGTTGTTGCACCTCCTTTTCGGTGCTATCGCTTTCTAAAGATACTAATATAAATTTGCCTCTGAACACTTCTCTATCTTTCACTTTAATCATAACCCATACAAAATATTTATTCCCTCTTTTTCTGGTTACTTCTGCTTTTGCGACAAGCCTATCACCTATCTTGACTGGATATTTATACTTTATATTTGCAACACCTATCAATGCAGCCTCAGCATCGATAACAGATATCGCCAAAGACTCTGCTTGTGAATATATGTAATGCCCTCTTATAATTTTCGTCTTTAAAAAAGCCATTTCAGGCGTAGGCTCGAAAACAGATATTCCGCTTTTTCCTAACTCTAAATCGATAAGCTCACCTACTATTTCGCTGCCTACTATTGCTTTTACCTTGTTATAATTTTTTTCAGCAACGTTCTTTATTCTTTCTCTAAGCTCTGGAATACCTAATTCCATTCTATCCAGCCTTATCGTCTGAACGCTAACCGAAAACAAATCAGCTAATTCGTCATCAGTATAAAATGGATATTTTTCAATCTCAATTTTTAATTTTTTTAGTCTATCTCTTTTACTAAGCTTCGTGGCCACATTATCAGCTCCAAATATAAGTTGTTTTTATGACTTACTCATAATTATAAATTACGCCGTATATAAAAGTCAAGAAATAAAAAAGAAAAGTAATAGAGAAAACTCCATTACTTTTCTTCCACTTTCAATACCTCTTTACCATCGTAATAACCACAGCTTAAGCAAACTCTGTGAGGCAATTTTGGTTCGTGACATTGTGGGCACAAAACATAAGCAGGTACAGCTAAACTATGGCTATGCCTTCTCTTATCTCTTCTTGCCTTAGATGTTCTACGCTTTGGAACTGGCATACTATACACCTCCTACATCTTCTGCAGTAATTTATTCAAAACTGAAAGGCGTGGATCAATTTCTTTTATTTGGCAATCGCATTTTTCATGATTAAGATTTTTACCACAAGTAGGACATAGACCCTTGCAATCATTGGAGCAAATGAATTTCATGGGAAGAGAAAGTTCTACATTTTCAATTACAATCTTCGTCAAATCAAGCTTTTCATCTTCCACTTCACCAGAAAATTCATCATCAGACTCGTTCACTACTTCATCAATCGGTATTACAAACTCATACTCAAATTCATCAAGGCACCTATCGCATGTTACTTTAATAGCCCCACGTGCTAAAAGCTTTAAAACTATCCCTTCACTGTCGTGTGTTATGCTTCCAGTAACGGTAATTGGCTTTATAACCACGTATCTGTTGCTATTTGCCTCAAGAACACTCAGATTTTCTACGTAGTTGACTTCAATGCTGCGACCCCTATGTCCCTTAATTTTTGATAAATCAATTTTCATTTTCTCACCCCAATATAATTGCCAAAATTAATTATACTAATGGGGTAAACATTTGTCAAGAATGCTATTTTATACTCTTTACAATCTTTTCAGTGTCTTTAGCGATCATGTATTCTTCATTAGTCGGGACAACCATCACGCTAACTTTTGAATTTGGCGTAGATATAATAGTTTCTTTACCTCTCACCTTATTTTTTTCCTTATCCAAGCTAAACCCTAAGAACTCTAATCCATCTAGTATAAATTCTCGTATCTCCGGTCCATTTTCACCAACACCTGCTGTAAATACAATGGCATCAACACCTCCCATAGCTGCTGCATAAGCGCCAATCGTCTTCTTTACTCGATACGTAAATACATTTAAAGCGAGTTGAGCTCTTTCATCTCCATTTTTAAATGCAGCATCTTCTAAATCTCTAAAATCGCTGCTTATTCCTGAAATACCGTAAACACCGGATTTTTTGTTTAATATATTTACTACTTCTTCAGCGCTTATATTTTCTTTCTCCATAAGATAAGAAATGATAGATGGATCTATGTTTCCAGATCGTGTACCCATAGCCAAACCTTCTAATGGCGTAAATCCCATGCTTGTGTCAATTGATTTACCATATTTGACGGCAGCAATACTGGAACCATTTCCAAGATGACATGTTATAATTTTTAAATCTTCAATAGGCCTATTTAAAATCTCTGCAGCCCTATTTGAAACATATTTATGCGACGTACCATGAAATCCATATCTTCTTATTCTATACTTTGTGTAGTATTCGTAAGGTATTGGATAAAGATATGCATAATCAGGCATTGTCTGATGAAAAGCTGTATCGAATACTGCCACCATTGGAACGTTTGGCATAATTTGCTGGCAAGCTTTAATTCCTTCTATGTTAGCAGGATTATGCAGTGGGGCCAATTCTATGCAATCTGTTATTGTTTTTAACACTTCATCATTTATAAGAACTGATGATGTAAAAGATTCTCCTCCATGAACAACTCTATGACCTACAGCATCTATCTCAGACATATCCTTTATAACACCATAATCGCTGTTTACCAAAGCATCTAAAACTAATTTTATTGCGTCTTTGTGATCTTTCATGTCTTTTTTTATCTTGATTTTTTCTCCGTTAGCGTTATGCGTCAATAGAGAATCATTTATGCCGATCCTTTCAGCAAGACCTTTCGCCAGCACATTCCCATCAGTAGATTCGATCAATTGATATTTCAGTGAAGAGCTTCCGCAATTAATAATCAGTATTTTCATAGTTTTCATCCTCCATACTTTACATTTTATTGAGCCTGTACAGCTGTTGTTGCTATTACATCGACAATGTCTCTATAACTGCATCCTCTTGATAAATCATTAACTGGTGCACCCATTCCTTGTGTTATCGGTCCGATTGCATTTGCCTTAGCTAACCTCTGCACAAGCTTATATCCTATGTTGCCAGCTTGTAAGTCAGGGAATATAAGAACATTTGCATATCCTGCAACTTTGCTTCCTGGAGCTTTTAACTCTGCAACTTCTTTTACAAGAGCGGCATCTAATTGCAATTCACCGTCGATAGCAACATCTGGCATCAAATCCTTTGCTATCTCTGTCGCTTTTCTTACTTTGTCTACTAATTCATGTGATGCACTGCCCTTTGTGGAAAATGAAAGCATCGCAACTTTTGGTTCAAAGCCCAACAAATTCTTCGCAGTATTAGCAGATTGTACAGCAATAGAAGCAAGTTCTTCTGCATTAGGCGATGGATTAACTGCACAATCAGCAAACAAAAATACACCATTTTCGCCATATTCGCAATTAGGTACTTCCATTATAAAAAAGCTTGATACTATCTTTGCTCCTGGAGCCGTTTTAATTATCTGAAATGCTGGTCTTAATAAATCTGCAGTAGCATGAATAGCGCCAGATACCAATCCATCAGCATAACCCTCTTTAACCATCATACATCCAAAATAAATATTATCTTTGATTGTTTCTCTGGCTTTTTCTAAAGTAATTCCCTTGCTCTTTCTTAATTCATAAAAATCATTAGCATACCTATCAAACATTTCAGACTTTACAGGGTCAATGATTTCTGCTTTGGATATGTCTAAATCTTTTGCTGCACTTTTTATCTCGTCCTCATTTCCCAGAAGCACTAAATCTGCGATTCCCTCTTTTAGGACTATCTCAGCAGCCTTTAATGTCCTCGGTTCCGCACCTTCCGGCAAAACAATTTTCTTTTTGTCACTTTTGGCTTTTTCAATGATACTTTGAATAATACTCATAAAATCGTCCCTTCCTCCAAAATATTTATCTTTATATATTTCTCCTTTAAAAAGAAGAAATATATTGTATACACATTTTACATTTTAACATATTTTTTATAAAATAATAAGTACAATTAATAATTTTTTAGAAAGGCGCATATTATGAGCGTATTAGGTTTAATTGTAGAATACAATCCACTTCACAATGGACATATATATCACATAAAAAAATCTATCGAAATGACAAAAGCAGACTTTGTGGTAGCAGTAATGAGCGGCAATTTTGTGCAACGTGGTATTCCTTCTATAATAGATAAGTGGTCAAGAACAGAAGCAGCATTATTATCCGGAATAGATTTAGTCATTGAGCTGCCTACAATATACGCTGTTTCCACTGCGGAAAAATTTGCTTACGGTGCAATAAAACTACTTGATTCATTACACATCGTTGATTACATATCGTTTGGAAGCGAACATGGCTTTATTGACGAATTATACCGAATATCAAAATTTCTGTTAGATGAGCCAGAAGACTATAAAGCGCTTTTGAAAAATTATTTAAAAAACGGCATCACATATGCAAAAGCACGTGAATTAGCGTTATTAAAATATTTTGGAGAAAACATCATTGACATTATCGGAAATCCAAATAACATACTTGGAATTGAATACATAAAAAGCTTAATCAAGTTAAATAGCAATATTAAACCTTTGACATTAAAAAGATTTGGGCCAGGCTATAATTCTCTGGAAACAGTAGAATCTTTTGCGAGTGCTACATATCTCAGAAAGGTTATAAATGATAAAAACTATTCTATATTAGAAAAATATATGCCACAATATTCTCTTGAAATTTTAAAAAATTGCATTGCAGAAGGTCATGGTCCCGTTACTTTAGACGATTTTGCTAAAATAGTAGTTTATCGTTTGAGAAATGATGCATCAGTAAAAGATGTTTTTGACGTTACAGAAGGCTTAGAAAACCGTATAAAAAAAGCCTCATCTCTTTACAATAATTTAAGCGACATAATAGGCTACATCAAAACTAAAAGGTATACCGAAAGCAGAATAAGGCGGATAATGATGCACGTCTTATTGGATATTGATTCAAGCATTTATTTAAAATTTGATGGGCCAAATTATATAAGAATATTAGGCGCCACTAAGAAAGGTTTAAAACTTTTAAAAGAAATTAAAAACAAAGCAAGTATACCAATTATCACTAAAGTTTCTGAATACAACAAAATCCTGTCTAACACAGAAATGTTTGAAATAGATTTAAAAGCAACAGACATATATACGCTTGCATATACAAATGAACCAGTTTCAAGTTTGGATTTTACTAAAAAGTTTATAGTAAAATAATCATTTTATTTCCCCCTCTTTAATAAAAATATACTATGGAAACTTCAAAGGGGGAACAATATTGAAAGGAGATAAAACAAAGGCTTTATCAATTGTGTTTGTCTTATTTCTCGTTATTTCAATTATCATATTTCCAAAAAATTCGCTTGCTGCTGCAAAGTCAGGAATCAATCTATGGCTTTTTACAGTATTCCCAGCGTTACTTCCCTTTTTCATCGGGTCTGAAATGCTGGTACGATTAGGATTTGTCAAAATGCTTGGCAAATTTTTAGAGCCTATAATGCGTCCAATATTCAATGTTTCTGGCAACGGTGGTTTTGCAATGGCCGTTGGATACACATCTGGGTATCCTGTTGGTGCGCAAATAATAAAAAGATTGTGGGAAGAAAAACTTTTAAATACAGCCGAAGCTGAAAGGTTAATGACATTTTGCAACAACTCTGGACCACTATTTATGTTAGGCGTAGTCGCCATGGGGATGTTTAATAGCTCTACAATTGGTTATATAATAATGTTATCAAATTATTTAGCAGCAATTACTACTGGTATAATTTTTAGAAACTATAATATCGAAAATAAACATTTAAAAAGTTCAGAATACCATAATATTCGTCAAAGCAATCCTGATGATTTAATAGCTAATTTTGGAGAAATCTTAGGAAGTGCAGTTAAAGACTCCATGAACACAATAATCATGATAGGCGGTTATATTATAACATTTTCAGTTTTAATAGAATTTCTAAAGGTATACGGTTTAATAGACGCTATAGAAAAGATTATTACACCGATATTTGAAGCAATTGGTTTTAACAAAAATTTGATTGCTGGATATTTAAGCGGCTTAATGGAAATCACGATAGGTTCAAATATGATTAGCCAAGCAACGGCGCCATTATACCAAAAAGTCATATTAATAAGCTCAATTTTAGCATGGGGTGGTCTGTCAACGCATGGACAAGTAATAGGTGTCATTAATAATACAAAGATAAGCTACTTGCCGTATTTAATTGCAAAAGCTATTCATAGCATTTTTGCTGGATTGTTCTCCTTTGTCTTTATGAAATTTATAAACATTGACAATGTAGCAGTTTCAGAAGCTTTTTATCAAGGAAGCGCGAAAAATATGATAAGCATATTTGAAATATCCTCACTTATGTTTGTGATCTCAATTTTATCTGTTATTTTTCTTGTCATTATAACTTCCATAACAAATAAAGAGGCATGATTATTTAATGCCTCTTAGTTCATTCCTATTATTCTTTATCGTATTTAATAATTCTGAAACATTTTTTTCCAATTTAGCTAACAGTTCATCAGCATAATCTTTACTTCCAAGTCTTATTTCCTTTGCATTAGTCTGCGCTTGAGCTATTATTTCTGCCGCTTTTTTTTCAGCTTTTTTAACAATTTCATTTTCATTCACCATTTGATTAATTCTCTGCTCAGCTTCTTTTAAAATCGTTTCAGCATCTTGCTGGGCTTCTATCAATATTTTTTGTCTTTCTTGTTTAATCCACTCTGCTTTTTTTAATTCGTCTGGCAACTTAATCCTGATTTGCTTTATAATTTCCAAGATTTCATCCTTATTTATCAAGGTTTTTTGCGACAGAGGTATGGTGGAACTTTTCTCGATATAATCCTCCAATGAATCTAACAGTTCTAATACTTCTAAATTATCAGCCACTTCCAATGAAATGCCCCCTTAATCTTTAATTTTTCGTAATATCTTTTCAATTACTGAATCTGGAACGAGATCCGATAAGCACCCCCCAAACTTTGCTACTTCTTTAACTATGCTGGAGCTTAGATATCCATATTTATTGCTTGTCATAAAAAATATAGTTTCAACATCAGGATTTAACTTTTTGTTTATCAAAGCCATCTGAAATTCATATTCAAAATCCGAAACCATTCGCAGTCCTTTTACAATAATCTTTGAATTTACTTTTTCTAAATACTCTATAAGCAAACCAGAAAAACTATCAATTTCCACATTTTCAATGTCAGCAGTTACTTCTTTTAACATTTCCACCCGTTCTTCCAATGAAAACATAGGAGTTTTAGATGGATTAACAAGCACCGCTACAATTAATTTATCGAAAACTTTTGCTGCTCTTTTTATAACATCTAAATGCCCATTTGTAACAGGATCAAAACTACCCGGATATACTGCTATATTCATCTGTTGCCTCCTTAAAAAATGTTAATATCGTTTCTCCATATTTTTTCATCCTAAATTTTTGCAAGCTGCCGTACTTTTCTTCTAAAAAATCATTTTTATGATGCTCAACAATTGCGTAACCATTTGTATTCAATAACTCATATTCACTTATTTTATTTAGCGGTTCAACATATAAGTTATTGTAATACGGCGGATCAATGTATATAATATCAAACTTAATATTATTCTTACTAAAATAATCTAAAGCATGCAATGCATCCATATGCAAAATCACTGCACTATCAATAGAGCCAAGCAATTTAACATTATCATTTATGTATTTAATATTATTATATACTTTTTCTACAAAGTAGCAAATATTAGCTCCTCTACTTAATGCCTCAATGCCAATACTGCCTGTACCAGAAAATAAATCTAAAAATATAGAATCGTATATATCAGCACCTATTATATTGAAAAGCGATTCTTTAACCATGTCAGACGTAGGTCTAATTGCCTTCCCAGGTGGACATTTTAATTTTCTGCCTTTAGCTATGCCAGATATAACCCTCAAAATCACACCTCCAATACTAAAATATTTTAGCACATTTTACGATTAGATACAAAATTATGTATAAAACTTTTAAAACATGGCAAATAATATACTTGGGAAACCAATTTCCCCAAAATTCTTCCTTCAATTTCTCCTCTCCCAATCCAGGTAGATTACTACCTGGATTAAATTTTAATTAAAAAGGGTAACCGCAACTGGCTACCCTTTTTAATTTAATTACTTCAATGTTCCATTATTAGCGATTTGGCTTTCAGCCATTTGGATCATCTTTCTTACCATGTGGCCACCTACAGCGCCGCAATCACGGGATGTAAGTGTGCCCCAATAACCATCGGCTGGAGGATTTATTCCAAGTTCGCTTGCTATTTCATATTTCCATTTGCTCATAGCTTGCTTAGCTTCTCTTACTACAAGAGGATTTTTTGTCTCTGAACCTGCTGCCATTTTTATCACCTCCATTTAATGATTTCAATATTAATTTGCCACATATTAATTTATATATTCATGTTAATATTTTCTTATATATTGTTGAGATATATTCATGAAAATCTATTTAAAAAGATACCCTTGCGGGTATCTTTTGTTATCTAAGTGTGCCTTTATTAGCGATTTGGCTTTCAGCCATTTGGATCATCTTTTTACCATGTGGCCACCTACAGCGCCGCAATCACGGGATGTAAGTGTACCCCAATAACCATCGGCTGGAGGATTTATTCCAAGTTCGCTTGCTATTTCATATTTCCATTTGCTCATAGCTTGCTTAGCTTCTCTTACTACAAGAGGATTTTTTGTCTCTGAACCTGCTGCCATTTTTATCACCTCCATTTAATGATTTCAATATTAATTTGCCCAATAGTAACATCAATAAACTATAATTTATTTAGCAATTTTGTTTCGAGATGACAAAAATGGCGTTAAAACTTAATTTAAAATAAAATTTAATTAAATTCAAAAAATATTCCAACAGCAGACGGTCCAGCATGAACTCCAACTGTACAACCGGCCCTATTTCTAATAAAATTAGTTGCACCAAATTCGTTGCGAATTGCATTCTCAATTTCTAACATAAACTCTTCCCTGTCAGTATGTAAAAGTCCAATCTCTTTTTTAGTAAAATCGACTTTAGTCTCTCTCATGTAATTTATAATCCACTTTATAGCATTTTTTCGACCTCTAACCTTGTCCTTTATTTCTAATTCACCATCATTATTAACCAGTATTGGCTTAATATTTAAAATACTTCCTAAAATCGCCTGCGTCTTTTTTAATCGTCCTCCTTTGTAAAGATAATCCAACGAATCAAAGATCATTGTATAGCTAATTTTTGGTATCATGTTTGTCACTCTGGCAATTATCTCATCACTGGTGTTGCCATTACACGCCATTTTTCCAGCTTCGATGACAATAAATCCCTCGCCTAAAGAAAAATTTTTAGAATCAATCACTGTTATGTTTTGATTTTTTAAATTGTCTTTAGCCAACAATGCTGACTGATATGTACCACTCAATTTTGATGACATTAAAATACAGATTATTTCATCATAACTTTTCAACAAATCACTAAAAACATCCATAAATTCAATAGGTGATACTTGTGAAGTGTTAGGCATTTTCCCGGAATTTATCAAATCGTAAAATTCATCTTTTTTTATATCTACTCCGTCTTTATAAGATATACCATCAATATCAACTGTCAGCGGCACAACATATATATCATATAGTTTTACAATATCATCTGGAATATCAGATACACTATCTGTCACTATGGCTATCTTTCCCATTATCTTTTCCTCCCAGCAATTAATTTAATATGATTCCTTCTAATTTATCCTTAAATCGCTCTATCAATTCTGCTTTCATTTTACTATGCTTTTCAAAATTACCATCATCGCTTATAAATCTTTCTACAGCATTTTGAGCCAGTTTTAATGTTTCTATATCATCAAATAAATTGGCCAATTTAAGTTCAGGCAATCCATGTTGCTTTACTCCAAAAAATTCTCCTGGTCCCCTTATCTCCAAATCTTTTTCTGCAATTTTAAAACCATCATTTGTTTCAGTCATCACCTTCAATCTTTTTTTGACAACATCGGAATATGAGTAAGCTATCAAAATGCAATAAGATTGATATGACGATCTTCCTACACGTCCCCTTAATTGATGCAACTGAGCCAATCCAAATCTCTCTGCGTTTTCAATGACAATTACTGTTGCGTTTGGAACATTTACACCAACTTCAATAACTGTTGTAGAGACTAATATATCAATTTCCCCATCAACAAATTCACTCATCACTTTGTCCTTATCGCTTGAATTCATTCCACCATGAACTAAGCCAACTCTAAAATCCTTAAAGACTCCCTTATAAATTTCTTCATAAACCACCTCTGCCGATTTTGCATATATAGTTTGTGAATCCTCTATAAGTGGACAAACTATGTAAGCTTGGTGTCCTTTTTTTATTTCATTTACGACGAATTTATAAGCCCTTTCTCTTAAAGCTCCACTTACTGCATACGTTTCAACTTTCTTTCTTCCTGGAGGCAATTCGTCTATTATAGACATATCCAAATCTCCATAAAGCATTAATGCTAAAGTTCTTGGAATAGGCGTTGCTGTCATTACAAGAACATTCGTTTGATTGCCTTTATCTTTAAACACAGCTCTTTGGCGAACTCCAAATCTATGTTGTTCATCTGTTATTGCCAAACCTAAATTTTTAAACTGAACATTATCTTCAATTAAAGAATGTGTACCAACTAATACATCAATCTCACCATTTTTTACTTTCTCTATTATTAAATTTTTTCTTTTATTGCTGATGCTTCCTGTCAACAATTCCGTTTTAATACCTAACTTATCATACAACTCTTTTAATGATAAATAGTGTTGTTTTGCAAGTATTTCTGTTGGCGCCAATATGGACGCCTGATATCCATTCTTTACTGCGACATACATTGCTGCCGCTGCTATAACCGTCTTTCCAGAGCCGACATCACCTTGTAAAAGTCTATTCATCACTTTCCCTGAATACATATCATTTAAGATTTCGTTTAAAGCTTTATCCTGTGCTTTAGTAAGCTTAAATTTTAAATTGTCTAAGAATTCTCTTAAATCTACACGTTTAAACTTTATGCCTGATTTATCAATATCATACCTATTTTTAATCAAATTTAACCCCAATTGCAAAATAAAAAATTCTTGAAATATAAGTCTATATTTAGCTCTCTCTAACATTTCTGATGACTCTGGAAAATGGATATTTTTTATGGCTTCTCTTATTCCCAATAAATTATATTCTGTCAAAAAATCCTCGTCGAAAATTTCCTCTATTTCATTTATATACTCTTTTAAAAGGCTATAAATTATATTTCTTAAAATCTTTTGACTTAATCCATCTGTCAACTTATATATCGGCACAATTCGTCCTGCATTTAGATTTAAAACATCACTTTTATCCATAGTTGGGTTTTCCACGTACACTTGTCCATATTTATAGGAAACCTTGCCATTTACTATATACTCTTCACCTAATTTGAAATTATTTTTAACGTACGGCTGGTTGTACCAAACAAGTTCTAAAGCCCCACTTCCATCTTTAACAGGTACTTTCGTGATTATTAGTCCCTTGATCCTATATTCTCTCGCTTTCCCTGCGATGTACGCTTTAAAAGTTTGCTTTTCACCAATCTTCAACATATCTATAGGAATTATTTTCTCTCTGTCTTCATATTCTCTGGGATAATACTCCAATGCATCCTTTACAGTTTCAATACCAATTTTTTTAAGCAGTAATGCTCTCTTTGGACCAACACCTTTTACATATTGTATTGGTTTTGAAAGATCCATAAAATCACCTATTCAATCGAAATCACATAATAGTATAGAAGCTGTCCGCCGTATTGGAGATCCACATCGCCATCAAATACTATGGTATTTAACAATTTTTTTGCATCTTCTTCTTCAACTTCTTTTCCATAATAAATGGTTATTATTGAAGTATCAGCAGAAACAGCATTTGACACTATTTGTCTTGCTACTTCATTGTAGTCAGTACCTTTATCTACAAATTGTCCATTTACAAATCCTAAAATTTCTCCAGTCTTGATTTCCACTCCATCTAATACAGTATCTCTTATAGAATAAGTTATTTCTACCGTTGTAACCTTATCGATAGTATCATTTATATTTTTGATCGCATCATCTACGCTTGCATTGACATCAAAGTTTATCATGGCACTTATAGCCTGATTAAAGCTGTAAGTATTTATGACATGCACATTTTTGTCTGATAAACTTTTAGCTTGTTCACATGTCATAACTACATTTTTATTATTCGGAAAGACAATTATATTTTCTGCATTTATTTCTTTTAAGCCATTTAATATATCCAAAGCGCTGGGATTCATAGTTTGTCCACCATCTATTACGATATCACACCCCAAATCTTGAAACAAACTGCTTATCCCTTCACCTGGTGAAACAGCCAGAAAGCCATATTTTTTGGCATGAGTATTTCTGTCTTTGTTTGATTCAAAAATCACATTTTCATGCTGTAGTTTCATATTGTCAATCTTGACTTTTACCAGTTCCCCATACTCTAAGCCTTTCTGCAATACTAGTCCAGGAGAATTAGTATGTATATGAACTTTTATTAAATCTTCATCTCCAACAACGATTATACTGTCACCAAAAGATTCAATTTCAGCTTTAAGCTTAGAAGAATTCTTAGATTTTGCATCAATAAGCATCTCCGTACAATAAGTAAACTTTATATCTGCAATATTACTTTCTTTTTTATGGATGTCTTCAACAACATGCTGAACAGCTATCTCATGCCCTTTTATGGCTTCTAACATTCCTATTAGCATAAATAAAAAGCCTTGTCCACCAGAATCAACTACATTAGCTTGCTTTAACACCGGCAATAAGTCAGGCGTTCTTTTCACTGATTCTGAGGCAGCTTTTACAATCTTCTCCATAAAAATCTCAAAGTCATTAATAGAAGTTAGTTTCAAAGCCTCATTTGCACAATCTCTTACTACAGTCAGAATAGTACCTTCCGTAGGTTTCATAACTGCCTTATATGCAATCGCTGAACCAGCATTTAAAGCTTCAGCAAAATCTTTTGTCGTGATTTCATCATGGTTCAAAAGGCTTTTGGCAAATCCCCTAATTATTTGAGATAAAATCACCCCTGAATTTCCTTTGGCACCTAAGAGAGCACCTCTGGAAAGGTTATTTAGAACTTCATTCATATCATCAGAGGCTTTTTCCATTTCTTTAACAGCAAAATCTAATGTATGAGCCATGTTAGAACCTGTATCACCATCTGGAACAGGAAAGACATTTAATTTATTTACTTCATCTGATTTATTTATTAAGTACTGGGATCCAGCCTTAAACATGCGTTTTAAAGTATTAACATCTAAGCGATCCAACCGTTTTTCCTCCTCAAAAATCAACTTTTATGCTTTGTACATTTACAACGATATTTTTAACATTAACACCTGTATATGTCTCTATAGTGTATTTGACTTTTTCAATGATATTTGCAGCAACTGTCTTAATGTTGACTCCATATTCAACAACAATGTACAAATCTATAACAATACCGTCTTCATCATATGCAACCTTTATGCCTTTACCTGACTGCTCATTTTTGAAAAGCTCTATAAGCCCGTCAGGTCCACGTTTTCCTAAGCCCACTATGCCATAACATTCAGATGTGGCATAACTAGCCATAGATGCAATTACGTCTGCAGAAATATCTATTTTCCCTAAATTATTTTTTGTTTGCTCCATTTTTAAAACCTCCTATTATAATTATATTTTACCTTATCCAAATTAAATCATCAATAAAGAAAAAAATTGTTATATTTTAAGCTAATGCAAATTTTAATTAAAAAGTATTTACAGCATTAAAATATAATGTTAAAATATCATTGTTGTGTGGATATAATAAAAGAGTGTGTAATTATTTTTCTTGAAGTCTATTAATTTTTTTGCTAAAATGTTAGTGTTGACAAAGAGGAGGTGCACATGATGAGAAAATGTGAAGTATGCGGAAAAACTCCAATGGCGGGATATCAATACAGCCATTCCCACAGAAAATCAATCAAAAAATGGCAGCCAAACTTAAAGCGTGTTAAAGCCATAGTGGACGGTACACCTGTAAGATTGAATGTTTGTACAAAATGCTTAAGATCAGGAAGAGTTAAGAGAGCCATATAAAGAAAGACGTGCATATATGCACGCTTTTTATTTTTTGCTCTTAGCAAATGACGACAAAATTTTTTTTATAAAATCAGGAATTCTAATGTAGTATATTTTAGGTTCCTTTTTTTTACTCATATGCATCCCCCTTTATCCTTTTACTTCTAAACTATTTATCTACTATTTGAAATATGCATTAATAAAATAACCAATCATTATTACAGCAAATCCTAAAAGTATCATCCACAGCCAACTTGGTATGTACAATACAATTATAAATATTCCAAGCGAAATTATAATATATCCAATTGAATAATTCAGTTTTTTATTTAATATTCTAATTTTTCTATAAATTTTATTCCACATAAAAATCCACTCCTTTCTTTCAATATTTTATTCGAAAGGAGCAGATTTTGTGCTAATCTTTAGATTTTATCACAAGCAAATAACCACTATTTATCTTTATCTTAATCTTACTATCTGTAAATACATTGCTAATCCCATAAGGCATCTCTAAAGACATATCTTGACCAGATAAAGGATAAAACAACCCTTCAGTGTAAATCCCTCTAACGTCTAAACTGTACGGAATCAATGAAACTACATCACCTGATTTGCCTTCCAATTCGATAAAATCATCAATAAGATAAACTTCATTTTTTTCGCTCAAAATTTTTCCCTTTATTTTTCTCTTAAGAAGGTACAATAAAAGCGACAAATTTGCTAATGAATGATCAAATCTACTTCCTATCGTCGCTAAATACACGATCTCATTAGCTCCTATGTCTATAGCCTTTATCGTTGCAAGTTGACTATCCGTCTCGTCTTTCATAGTAGGATGTTTTTCAATGATTACACCTTGTTGCAAATAATAATCTATAATTTTATCATCCGCTGAATCCAAATCACCTACGATGTAATTTGGCATTATGCCTAATTTGTAAGCTATATTAGCTCCACCATCCGCACAGATTACCACGTCGCATTCATCGATTGCTTTTTTAAAATAGTTGGAATCTTTAAATTCTCCATTTGAGATAATACAAACCTTCATTTTAGTGCTGCCTCTCTAAGTTTTTTTAAATTTTCACCAGGATCTCCATTGGCAAATATAAACGAACCAGCCACAATCACATCAGCTCCAGCCAAAACTACATCCTTTATATTATCAATATTAATACCTCCATCAACTTCTATCTTAAAATTCAATCCCTTTTCATTTCTAATTGATGCTAATTCTCGAATTTTTTCATACATGCCATCTATAAATACTTGCCCTCCAAAACCAGGGTTTACAGTCATAATCAACACCATATCAACTGATGACAATACATATCTTAATGTATCTAAAGATGTAGCAGGGTTTAGTGCCACGCTTGCATTTATACCCATTGACTTTATCAATTGCAAAGTTCTGTCTAGATGTACACATGCTTCCTGATGTACTGTTATATTTTTGGCTCCAGCATCGACAAATTCTTTTACGTATTTGTCAGGCTCTTCTATCATTAAATGAACGTCAAATGGAATCTTGGTTTTGCCTTTTAAAGCATTTAATACCAATGGTCCAATCGTTATATTAGGGACAAAATGCCCATCCATAATATCTATATGCAAATACTCGGGTTTCTCTACTTCAACTTTTCGTATATCAGATAACAAATTTCCAAAGTCAGCCGATAAAATCGACGGAGAAATTTCCATTATTAATATTTCCTCCTTCTGTTCGCTTTTAGTTCATTATATAAACTTAAATAATTTGAGTACCTTGTTCTATCAATCATCCCACTCTCAACAGCACTTTTAACTCCACAATCAGGTTCATTAATATGTAAGCACGAATTAAATCTACATTCTGTTTCAAAGACTTGAAAATCTTTATAAAAATTTTTGAGATTTTTTTCATCAATATCAAGATTTAGAGAGGTAAAGCCAGGCGTATCCAATACATAGCCACCATCAATAGGTATTAACTCCACATTTCTTGTCGTATGCTTTCCTCTATTAAGCTTTTCACTTAAATCTCCAATCTCTTGCCTTTCATGCCCATGAATACAATTTATCAAAGAAGATTTTCCTACGCCAGATGGACCTGTAAAAAAAGAAGTTTTACCTTTTAGAATTGTTTTTAACTTGTCGATTCCAATGTTATCGTATTTGGAAGTAGTAATCACTTCGTACCCTAATTTTTTATATGTATTGTATATTGGCATGTATTCATCTTCATTAACTAAATCAACCTTATTTATGCAGATGATGGGATTTATCTCGTTTACTTCAGTTAATATTATCATTTTATCAAGCTGCAATCTGTTTAAATCAGGATTAACTATCGAAAAAGTAATTATTGCTTGATCTACATTTGACACAGGTGGCCTTACTAATTGGTTTTTCCTGTCATGTATATTCACTATGAATCCATCTTTTAAATTTTGTGATTCGACATCAACGTAGTCTCCAACAATAGGTATAATATTGGAAATTCTAAATTTACCACGAGCACGGCATTCTATGGTGCCATGCTCGGTGGAAACATAGTAAAAACCTCCAATGCCTTTAATAATTCGTCCTACTAATACCACTAAAATTTCGCCCCCATCGTTTCGTAAACATTGCCGTTTATATCAACTTCAATAATAACATTGCCTTTACCACTAACTGGTACTGTTATTGGACTGTCTGCATAGGTATACGTATTTGAATACTGCAATGTCTTATTGCCATCTTGTATAACATAAACATCAACTTTCATAGGGCCTTCTTGATTAGGCAAGTTAATTGTAATCTCTTTTGTCTTATATCCTTGAGGCAATTGAGTCTGCGTCTGTTGCTGTTGCTGCTGCGTCTGTGTTGATTGGCTCACAATCAAATCGATAGATTTGCCCTTTTGAATGCTGGTGCCCTGAGGTATGCTTTGCGAGATCACAAAATTATCAGGCACGCTGTCACTTGGTTGTGTAGTTACATTTCCAACCTTAAGTCCTACATCTTCCAAAGCTTTTGTCGCATCATCAAGCGACATGTTCTGGACATTAGGAACTGTAACCATTTCTGGTCCTTTGCTTACATAAACATCAACAACAGTATTGTATTCAACTTGCACACCTTGCCTTGGATTTTGATCATACACGTAGCCATTTGGATAGCTATCATTGTAGTCCCAAATTAAATTTGCATTTAGCCCACTATTTTTTAATTTCAACTGAGCATCTCTGTATTCACTGCCTATGACATTAGGAACAACGGAATTCTGTTTTCCTTTGCTGACTACTACGTTAACAGTAGAACCCTTCTTTACAGTCTCTCCTGCCGGTGGATCTTGTGACAAAATAGTGTTGGTCAGAGCATCGCTGTATTGACTGTCTGAAATATTTAACTTCAAATTGTTATTTTCCAATATTGTAGTTGCTTTGTCTAGTGTTTGACCTTTTATATCAGGCACTTTCACTTCTGCTGCAGTAGCCATGTTGTTTAAAAAATACATAGTACCGTAAGACAGTGATGCCATAAGCGCTAAAATCAATATTGCAATCCCTATATTTCTTAAAATTTTTCTTCCTTTTCTTTTGCTCGGTGTTTTTGAATCCTTAATCTTCTCGTTAATTTCTTCCGCCTTCATGACCCTCGTAACATTGTTGTCAGTTAAATCACCTATGATCAATTTATCTGGATCGCTTATAAACGTATCAATATCATTCAAAAGTTCAGCCGCACTTTTATATCTGTAATTTATATCTTTTTCGGTGGCCTTTAA
The DNA here is from genome assembly GCF_002102475.1 of Thermoanaerobacterium sp. PSU-2. NCBI lineage: Bacteria > Bacillati > Bacillota > Clostridia > Thermoanaerobacterales > Thermoanaerobacteraceae > Thermoanaerobacterium > Thermoanaerobacterium sp. PSU-2. The sequence goes on from NZ_MSQD01000002.1 coordinate 189,257, forward strand.
AACTATCTTGTCAAGTTTATAAGGTACTCGAGGATTCAACTTTGATGGTGGTACTATATTTTCCTGTATATGCTTTAATGCAACCGATATTGGGCTCTCACCTTCAAAAGGAACTTTGCCAGTTAGCATTTCATACATGACAATTCCCAGCGAATATATATCGGTCTTTTCGTCTATCATGGCACCTTTCGCCTGTTCTGGCGAAAAATAGTAAGCAGTACCAAGAACATCTCCTCCACCATATGTTATGGTAGAACCATTAGCTGCTCTTGCAATGCCAAAGTCTGTTACCTTTACAATGTTGTCATCTGTCACCAATATATTTTGTGGCTTAATGTCTCTGTGAACAATATGATGTTTATGAGCGTGTTCCAACGCTCTACATACTTGCCTTGCTATATCCAAGGATTTTGGTATAGGCAAAGGTCCATTCGTTTCCTTAATTAATTGTTTTAAAGTTTTTCCATTGACATATTCCATTACAATATAGTATATATCTCCTTCTTGTCCAACATCATATATGCTGACAATATTAGGATGAGAAAGGCTTGCTGCCGCTTGTGATTCTCTTTTGAACCTTCTTACAAACTCTTCATCTGACACAAATTCCGATCTCAATACTTTTATGGCAACAATCCTATTCAAAAGATGGCATTTTGCCTTATATACCTTTGCCATACCACCTTCGCCTATCTTTTCCAGTATCTCATATCGATTTCCAAGCATTTTACCAACCATATAGTCACACCTCCTTTACCGCCACAATAGTAATATTGTCAAAGCCACCATTTTGTTTTGCCATTTTAATCAGATTATCGCAAGCCTTATCTATGCTTTCAGAACTATTAAATTCCTTTAAAATCAAATCGTCTGTAAGCATATTTGTCAATCCATCTGTGCACAGCAAAAAGACATCATTTTTAAAAACATCGCCAGTAAATATATCTACTTCTATTTCCTCATCGATGCCAAGTGCCCTTGTTATAATGTTTTTCTGTGGATGATTTCTTGCTTCTTCATGGGTTATCCTGCCTAATTTCACTAATTCTTCCACATAAGAATGATCTTCAGTAATCTGCATGAGCTTATCGTCTCTTATTAAATATGCTCTGCTATCACCTATGTGACCAATAAAAAATTTTCCATTCTCTATCAAAAGGAGAGTTAGCGTTGTACCCATTCCTGTAAGGTCTATATTCGAAAAAGATTCATTAAAAACGTGAGAGTTTGCACTTCTAACCGCATCCTCAATAAATTTCTTTATCGAATCATCATTTTTATTACAACTACTATAATTGCTAAAAAAATACTTTGTAATGACCTCTATTGCGTATCTGCTTGCAACTTCACCGCCATTACATCCACCCATGCCGTCAGCTACAATAAAAAGTTTTATTCTTTCATCTGTAGAAATAAAATATGAATCTTCATTATTTTCTCTTACATTACCCTTATCAGTAAGTGCATATACTAACATCTAAATCATTTCACCCTTCCAGCTAAATATTTCCTTCTTAATTGACCACAAGCTGCATCGATGTCACTGCCAAGTTCACGCCTCACTGTACATGTAATGCCACTTCTCTCAAGCACATTCTTAAAAGCCATTATCTTCTCGTTATCAGCCTTTTCATAGCCAATCTCGTTGACGTAATTCACTGGTATTAAATTTACATGACACAAAAGCCCCTTTAAGAGATTGGACAGTTTTAAGCTCATATCATAGCTATCATTTACGCCTTTTATAAGCGAGTATTCAAAAGTTATCCTTCTATGAGTTTTGTCTATATAGTACCTACATGCATCAATTAAATCTTTTATAGGATAAACCTTATTTATGGGCATTAACTGTGAACGCAAATCATCAGTAGGTGCATGAAGCGAAATAGACAAATTAACTCCTAACCCTTCATCTGCAAATTCGTAAATTTTAGGCACAATTCCGCATGTGGAGATAGTAATATGTCTAACACCTATGCCCATACCAAATGGATTATTGACAATTTTTATAAATTTCATAACTTCATCATAGTTATCAAATGGCTCACCGCTGCCCATCAACACTATATTGGAGATCTTACCATAATCTTTATTCATTATAAGGACTTCGTCTACCATTTCAGATGCTTTTAAATTTCTGACTTTACCGCCAATCCCTGATGCACAAAACGAACATCTCATATTACATCCCACTTGAGTAGATATACAAGATGTATTACCAAAGCTATACTTTATCGCTACACCTTCAACAATATTTTCATCATCCAGCAAAAAAAGATACTTAGCTGTTCCATCTTCACTTGATACGACTTTTTTTGCAATTTGCAAATTAGAAATGAAGGCCATATTTTTCAACTTTTGCCTTAAATCTTTCTTTAGATCAGTCATGTCATCAAAACTGGTAACCCCTCTATAAATCCAACGAAAAACCTGCTTTGCTCTGTACTTTGTTTCACCAATGTCAAGAAAAAACTTTTCAAGTTCATCAATAGTCATGTTTTTTAAATCTATCAATTAAAACGCCTCCAAAATTTCATACAGATATTATATCACAAATTTAATTATTTCTCTGCAATTTACATATAAAAAAGCCGTCTGTATTATTGATATTTGGCAACAATTGCAGGTAGCCTTTACCGTCTACTTGTGATGCTAATTTTTCAGAAAGAAAAGGTCTTATGTCGGAAATCTCGAAATTCTTATTTTCACCCAAAAATCTATCAATAATATTCATATTTTCTTCTCTTCCAATCGTACATGTGCTGTACAATATATATCCGCCTTTTTTGACATATTTAGAGCTGGAGCTAAGTATGCTGTATTGAATGTTATTCAGCTTTTTAATATCTTCATCCGTATAGTTCTTTAATTTTATATCCGGCTTTTTCCTTATGATTCCTATTCCGGTGCATGGAACGTCAGCCAATACCTTGTCTGCCTTGTCTATATATTTTTCATTTATCTTGGTTGAATCAAACACATACGCATCCACATTGTTTACGCCTAATCTTTTGCAATTCATTCTTATTAAATCAATCTTATGCTCATGAATATCAAACGCAATAACTTTTCCTTTATTGTTCATTAATTGAGAAATATGTGTAGTTTTCCCACCCGGTGCGCTACATACGTCTATTATAAGATCGTCTGGATTAGGTGATAAAACTTTAGATATGATCATAGCACCTTCATCTTGGATCTGCACAAAGCCATTTTTGTAGATTTCATCACCTGCAATATTTTTTAAATCAATATAATAAGCATCATCCACATACGATCCCTTTTTAAAATTCAATCCTTTGTCAATCAATATTTTTTCAAAATCCTTACTTCCTATTTTTAAAGTGTTAAGCCTTATGGATATCTGCGGCTTTTCATTTAATGACTTTAATATATCCTCAGCCGTATCTTTATCATAATTATTTAAAAGTCTTTTTACAATCCATTCAGGATATGAATATTTAAATGCCATATATTCAACAACATTTTTGTCAGATTTTAATATATCAATCTTTGCAGAATTGCGCACATAATTGCGAAGCACAGCATTAACAAACTTAGAAGCATGTATTCCCGCATACTCCTTAGCAAGATTTACAGCTTCACTAATAGCCGCATATTGAGGCACTTTATCCATATAAATTATTTGATACAACCCCATCTCGAGTATTATCAATATTTTGTTGTCTATCTTTTTGATGCCTTTTGACGAACAACGATCAATTATTTGATCTAAAGTTTGTTTTCTCTCTATTGTACCAAAAACTATTTCTTTAATGAAACTTTTGTCTATATCTCTCAACTCATTGTTATTAAGATACTTGTTCAACACAATATTGGAATATCCTTTTTTTACAATTATATCGTACAAAATTTTAAAAGCAGTATTTCTCTGATTCATTAAAACACCTCTAAAATTTTAATAAATAAGGGATAGAAATTAATCTCTCCTATCCCTTAAAATTATCAGCCTAATAAGATTCATAATAGAAGCAAATGCAGCGGCAACATACGTCAAAGCAGCCGCATTAAGAACCTGCCTTGCTGGATAAAGTTCATCTCTCATGAAAAGCCCACCAGATTCGAGAAGCCTTATTGCTCTATTGCTTGCATTAAGTTCTACTGGCAATGTTATTATTTGAAACAAAACAACTGCTGAAAAGAGTATTATGCCTATATCTATCAATTGTGTATATCCAAACAAAAAACCCATCAGCAAAAGCGGCCATGAAATTGTCGTACCGATATTTGCAACAGGTACGATTGCATTTCTCAATTTAAGAGGAATGTATCCATTAGCATGCTGTATCGCATGCCCTGTTTCATGTGCCGCAACGCCTATAGCTGCTATAGAATCACTGCTATAGACGGTTTGAGAAAGCCTTAGCACTCTGCTTCTTGGATCATAATGATCTGTCAGATTACCTGGTATCATCTCAATGCTAACATCATATAGCCCCGCATCATTTAGCAATTTCCTCGCCACTTCATAAGCTCTGTATCCATATCTGTTTCTTACATTTGAATACCTGTTAAACGTGCTTTGTACTTTAAATTGAGCATACATTGCAAGTAAAATTGCAGGTAACAGCAATATATACGTAGGATCGTAATACCAAAACATAAATCCTATCCTCCATTCGTAAAATTGATAATTGCTTTTTCGACTTCATCTAAATCCACTTTTGTGTTGAAGCAAGGGCCATAAGGTCTTATATTTATTATACCATAAACGGGTATTTTTTTCACATCCAGTATTCCACTTGTTAGGTCTCTTTCACATGCAATAGCAATGATGGCTTTTGGTTTAGTGTCCATGACAGCTTTTCTAGCTAAAGTGCCTCCAGTTGCAATTGCGATTTTTACACCATACTTCTCTTTTAGCTTTATTAAGTCGCTGACCTGACATTTCCCACATCTTTGACAATTGTCAATGTCATTGGTAACTTTAAATTTACACTCATTAAACTGTATGCAATGAGGCGTCAATATCAATAGCTCCTCAGGTAAATACTTGCCTTTTCTTGAACTTACTAAAAAGTTATTGATATTTGTAAATGACTGTTGAATCTTATCCTTCTTAACACCAAATATACCACCTAATATCTCCAAAAGCGGATATAACCCATCTATCAGCAATAATAATGTTTTATTCAGTATTTCATTATTTCTTCCTCTATAAATCACATACAAAAAAGCAAAAACTGTAAGAATCAAGACAATAGTAATTGCAGAGAAAAATAATATCGCAGATCCTATTAAAAAATTATACAAAGCTGAGCTTTTGCTTCTCACAATATAGAAAAGAAAAAAAATACTTAACGTCATTAACAATATCAATATACTCAATAATCCAAAAAAAACACGCTTTTTCCCATTCAAATTGTTATCCCCTCTAATTGATCGCCCTTTTTTATTAAGTGTCCCCTTAAATAGTCTTCAACATTCATTTTTCTCGTGCCTTCACCTTGAATTTCTATTACTTTCAACGCTTCTTTACCACATTTTATTATCAAAGTATCATCTGACTCGATAATTGTACCAGGTTTTTCATCACCAAAATAATGGTATACATCAGCAGACCAAATTTTTAACATGCTGCCATTATAGTACGTATATGCACCAGGCCATGGCCTTAATCCTCTAATGAGATTTCTTATTTCAATAGCATCTTTTTCCCAATTTATAAGCCCCATCGATTTTTCAAGCATCGGAGCATACGTCGCTTTGCTATCGTCTTGTTTTACACTCATTAAAGTACCATTGCACATCATGTTTATAGCATCTATTAAAACGTCTCCGCCTAATATCGCCAGTTTATCATGTATCGTCTCAGCATTATCTTCTTCTAATATTGGTATTGACTTTTGCAATAAAATGTCACCAGTGTCCAATCCCTTTTCCATATACATTATAGTAATTCCTGTCTCTTTTTCACCGTTTATTACAGCCCAATTTATGGGTGCAGCTCCTCTGTACTTTGGAAGCAAAGATGCATGAACATTTATACACCCAAATTTCGGGATTTTTAAAATTTCTTCTGGAAGAATTTTGCCATATGCAGCCACAACTATTAATTCAGGATTCAATCTCCTTATCTTTTCAAATACTTCTTCATTGTTCTTTAATTTAAGAGGCTGATAGACTTCTATGCCATGTTTTATAGCAAATTCTTTTACGGGTGGAAAAGACAATTTTTTGCCTCTGCCTTTAGGCTTATCTGGTTGTGTAATAGCCAACATCACATTGTGACCAAATTCAACCAATTTTTTGAGTGAAGGTACAGCAAATTCAGGCGTACCCATAAACACAATGTTCAAATCACTCCGCCTCCATTTTTTCTTCCTCGTCATTTATTATTCTTATCGCTTTATTTACAAACAATATTCCATTTAAATGATCAATTTCATGTGACAATGCTCTGGCTAAAAAGTCTTCTCCTTCGATTTCTTTATACTCTCCGGTTCTGTCTTGATACCTTACTCTTACCTTTTTAGGACGTTTGACTTCTCCTGTCACGTTAGGAACGCTTAGGCATCCTTCTTTTCCTATTTGTTCGCCTTCTTCTAATATTATTTCTGGATTTATCAATTCTATCAAACCATCTCCAACATCCACTACCACCAGTCTTCTCAAGATACCAATCTGGTTTGCAGCAAGTCCGACGCCATCAGCATTATACATAGTTTCAGCCATGTCATCCAAAATCATAATAACATGATCATCTATTTTATCAACGTATTTTGCCTTTTTATACAGTATAGGATCTCCAATTTTTCTAATATACCTTAATGCCATATAAATCCTCCTTAAATTAAATTAAGCGGGTCCAAATCATACGATAGTTTGATGCCTTTCATAAAATTATGGCTATTTAAAGCATCACATATATCTTCCAAAACACTTCTTTCAACTGATTTTACAATAATCTGCCACCTATAATTGTTTTTTATCCTTTCGATAGGAGCAGATGACGGACCTAATACTTTATTATAACTCTTTATTTCATTTTTGTTAATAGTTTTAATAATCAAATTATGTACCAATGCGGCACTAGATATTACGTTATTTTTCTCTGGCCCTGATATCAATATATTTAATAAATGTGTAAAAGGAGGATACATGTATGTTTCTCTATAATGTATTTCTTCATTGAAAAAAGCTTCATAATCTTGATTTTTTGCAGCTATTATGCTGTAGTTATCATCTTCATATGTTTGAATTATTACTCTTCCAGGCTTTTCTCCTCTGCCAGCCCTTCCCGCTACCTGTGTTAAAAGCTGAAAAGTCCTTTCCCCTGACCTAAAATCAGGTATATTCAGCGTTATATCCGCCAGAATAACTCCTACCAGCGTCACATTTGGTATGTCAAAGCCTTTTGAAATCATCTGCGTGCCTATCAATATGTCTGCATTTCCGCTTCTAAATTCATTAAAAATTTTTTCATGAGCTCCTTTTGTTTTAGTAGTATCAATGTCCATTCTTAAGACTCTACTTTTAGGAAATAATCGCTTAACTTCCTTTTCTACACGCTCTGTTCCAATGCCTAAATATCTAATTCGCTTGCTTCCGCATTTAGGACACGTACGAACTGTATCGATATTGTATCCGCAATAATGGCACTTTAACTTTCCATCATCTGCATGATATGTAAGTGATATATCACAATTTGGGCACTCAGGAACATAACCACAATCCCTGCATACGACAAATGAAGAAAATCCCCTTCTGTTTAGGAACAAAATAGTCTGTTCACCTTTAATCAAATTTTTTTTAATTTCATAATAAAGTTTTCTACTAAATATCGAATTATTGCCATCTGCCAATTCATGACTCATATTGACAATTTCGACTTCAGGTAAACTAATCCCTATTCTATTTTTTAATCTCAAAAGTTTATACTCATTATTGAGAGCTTTATAGTACGTTTCAACCTGAGGTGTTGCAGACCCCAGCAGCAAAACAGCTTTCTCTATCTCACATCTTTTTTCCGCAACTTCTTTTACATTATACTTTGGCTTAAAATCAGATTGTTTATAAGTATTTTCATGTTCTTCATCTATTATTATTAGCCCTAAATTAGAAAATGGTGCAAATACTGCATTTCTAACACCAACGACAATTTTCACATCGCCATTTACAATTTTTCTCCATTCGTCAAATCTTTCTCCATCGGATAATCCGCTATGCAAAACAGCAACCAAATTACCAAACCTTGAAACAAATCTTTCGATAGTCTGAGGCGTTAAAGATATCTCCGGCACCAGGACAATCGCTTCTTTTCCTAATTCGATGCATTTTTCAATAAGCTGAAGATAAACTTCTGTCTTTCCACTTCCAGTAACGCCAAACAAAAGATACTTCTCGAAAATACTTTTTCCAATGATTTTTTTTATTTCATTTATAACTTGCTCCTGTTCTTTAGTGGGAATATGCTTTTTCGTTCTATTACAATCTGTCGCTTTAAACCTATTTATCTCCTCATAATCTACTGACAAAATCCCTTTTTTAACCAAACTGTTTACAGTTGAATAACTTACATTTAAGTCTTTTACTAGATCTGATAATGCAACCAAGTCGCTTTTCTTTAAATAATTTATAATCTCAAGTTGCCTCTGAGTAACTTTACAATCATCAACAAAACTATTATTAAGCTTGACTGTCTTTACCTTTTTTATGCCGCTTTTTGTCCCTGATGGAATGATGCACTGCAAGCTTTCAGAAATATTGCATTTATAGTAGTCTTTCATCCAAAAAGCTAAGTCTAACAATTTGTCATCAAACAATACAATATCATCCACAACATCAGCTATAGGCTTTACCTTGTCTATTGGTACATCTGTTTTTTCTGATAAATTTATAACGTAACCTTCTACTGTACTTCTATTTACAGGCACTAAAACTTTAGTGCCTATCTTTATGTCGTTTATGCCATCTGGCACAATGTAAGTTAAAATCCTATCGATATTTCGTGAATACTCACTTAAAACAACATCAGCAAACATAAATACCCCCATAAAAAAAAGCCTTTAGGCTATCTAATAAAAAGATTTTTTATCTCATCAAGTATTACATGAGCTACATCGGTTTTGCTCATTAAAGGATACTCTTTTACGTTCATATCCTTGTCTATGATGCTAACTATGTTTGTATCACCTGAAAATCCAGCCCCTTCTCTTAAAACATCATTAGCTACAATCAAATCTAAATTTTTCCTTATAATCTTATTTTTGGCACTTTCTATCAGATTTTCAGTTTCTGCGGCAAAACCGACTAAAAAAGTATTACCTTTTTCTTTTCCAAACTCATATAAAATATCTGGATTTCTGACTAACTTCAATGCAAGATCATCGTCATTTTTCTTTATTTTGTTACTTTTATATATCTCCGGCCGATAATCAGCAACAGCAGCAGCTCCAATAAAAATATCAACTTTACCTTTAAATTTCATAACTTCATTGTACATCTCAAGAGCAGTATTTACGTGTATAGTTTCAATATCGATTGGATCATCTATATTTGTAGGACCTGAAATCAAAATAACATTAGCTCCTCGAGATTTTGCAGCCTTTGCAATTTCAAAACCCATTTTTCCAGAAGAACGATTTGTAATATACCTTACTGGATCAATTGGTTCAACTGTTGGTCCTGCAGTGACTAAAACAGTAATACCATCATAATCTTTTTTTTCTATCCCTAATAATTCCAATATTTTTTTCTCGATATCCTCGATTTTTGCTAGTTTGCCTTTGCCAAATGTGCCGCAGGCTAATCTTCCATCTTCAGGCTCTATTATAAAATATCCAATAGACTTAAGCTTCTTTAAATTTTCTTGAAATAATATGTTTTGATACATATTTGTATTCATTGCAGGGGCAATAACAACTTTCGCATTAGTAGCCATTATAGTGGTTGTAAGCATATCATCCGCTATACCATTGGCTATTTTACCTATGATATTTGCCGTAGCAGGAACGATAGCAAACACGTCTGCTTTTTCTGCCAATGCTATATGTTCTATTTCCCAAAACTTAGGACTTTCAAACATATCAACAATCACTTTATTGTGTGTTAGTGATTCAAATGTCAGTGGTGAAATAAATTTTGTGGCAGACTCTGTCATTATAACATCAACATTTATATTCTTTTTAACAAGCCTTGAAACCAAATCTGCTGATTTATATGCAGCAATACCTCCAGTAACACCAATGACCACATTTTTCGTATAAGCCATTAAAACACCTTCTACTTCAAACCAAATTTTTGCCTTTCAAATGTTATAAGTCCTTCATTTATTTCCTCAGTAGCAATTGTCACGGGTTTTTTTGAATCAGTCTCCACAAGACTTGGTTCACCGCTTATTATCTGTCTTGCACGCTTTGAAACTAAAGCACACAAAGTATATTTACTGTCAATTTTATTCATTAAATCTACTATCGATGGATATAAAATCATTTAGCATCTCTCCTTTATTTCAAGATATAATCCCTTATTTCTATCAACTCTGCACTTTTCAGCTTTTATAATCGCAAGGATTTTATCAACAGCTAAATCAACATCATCATTTATCACCACATAATTATATCTGGAAACGAAATTTATTTCTTCATAAGCACTTTTAAACCTCTTTAAAATCTCTTCTTCAGTTTCTGTTCCTCTCTTTTTGATTCTATTCTTAAGCTCTTCCATAGACGGTGGCAAAATAAACACAAATACGCCTTCTGGATATTTGTCCTTAACTTTTAAAGCACCTTGAATGTCGATTTCTAAAATTACATCATGACCTTCATCTATATTTTTTTGTACAAATTCTTTCGGTGTACCATAATAATTATCATACACCTTTGCCCATTCCAAAAGCATGTTATTTTCTATAAGAGTTTTAAACTTTTCAACTGTAGTGAAAAAATAATTTTCACCGTCAACTTCTCCATTGCGAGGTTTTCTAGTAGTCATTGATATGCTTAATTTGAGATTTTCGTCTTTCTTTAAAAGTGCTTTGCAAACCGTTCCTTTTCCAGCACCTGACGGACCGGATATTACAATCAATAAACCCTTATTGTACAATAACATCATTCCCCTTAATCTTCAGATTCTTCTTCAATAATTTCCTCGTCAATTATGTCTTTTGAATTTAGTCTATTTGCAACTGTCTCTGGTTGAACTGCTGATAATATTATGTGGTCACTATCTGTTATTATAACAGCTCTAGTTCTCCTACCATATGTAGCATCAATAAGCATACCTCTGTCCCGCGCCTCTTGTATAATTCTTTTTATAGGAGCAGACTCAGGACTAACAATGGCTACTAATCTGTTTGCCGAAATAATATTGCCAAACCCTATATTTATTAGTTTGATGGCCATAATAATTATCCTCCTACTCTATATTTTGTACTTGCTCCCTTATCTTTTCAATCTGATCTTTTAATTCTATGACTCCATTTATTATACCGAGATCCATTGACTTTGAACCAATTGTATTTGCTTCTCTGTTCATCTCCTGTGTCAAGAAATCTAATTTCTTTCCTATAGGCATAGAACTATCCAGTGAAAACTTAAATTGGCTTATATGACTTCTAAGCCTTGTTATCTCTTCTGAAATGCTCGTCTTATCTGCCATTATTGCCACTTCAGTTAAAAACCTGTTCTGATCAAGTTCACCACCAATAAGCTCATTTATTCGTGTTTCAAGTTTTTTCTTATACTCATTTATAACGGCAGGTCCTCTTTCCTCTATCTTATCAATTATACCACTTAACATGTCCAATCTATTTATTATATCGTCTTTTAATTTTATACCTTCTAAAACCCTCATGTCAATTAAATTTTTAATGCTCATGTCTAATGCTTTATCTACGATAGTCCAAACATTGTCTATGTCTACATTAACGCTTTTCACATCTATTATTCCCGGTATTGATAGAATATCGCTTAATTTTATGTCATCTGTAAGATTAACACTTTTTTTTAAGTCATGAATTATATTTATGTATTGGTTTAAAAGATCGTAATTTAACTCAAGGGAATCAAGACTTTTTTCATAAGCCTCAAGAGAAATATTTATCTCTACTCTACCTCTTTTAATGCTTTCCCCAATTTTTAGCCTTATCCTATCTTCTAACCCACTTAAAACTTTCGGAAGTTTTATCGACAAATCCAAAAACCGGTGGTTTAAACTTTTTATTTCAGTTAAGACGTGAAAGCCATTTTCGATTGCTTCACCTCTGCCAAAACCAGTCATGCTTTTTATCATCTTATCACCCATCAATATTATAATCAACATTATTTCCTTCTAAACAATATCTATATCACCAGTAAAAACTTTTTCGGCTTTACCTGTTAAATAAATATTGTTATCAGATGTCCATTCAATATACAAATCTCCCTTTTTAAAATGAACATAAACATTCCTCTTTGTCCTATTTGTTAATGCGGAAGCCACAGCCGAAGCGCAGGCACCAGTGCCGCAGGCAAGAGTCAAGCCTGCACCTCTTTCCCAAGTTCTCACCGTAATATTATTTTCATCTTCAACTTTGACAAAATCAACATTTGTTCCACGTGGAAATATATGTAATTTTTCAATTAACGGCCCTACATTCACAATCATATTATCATCAATAGAATTAACAAAAATAACAGTATGCGGTACGCCAACTAGTAACGATGTTACAGTATAAGCTCTTCCATCTATTTTTATCGTCTCTTCTATAAATTGATTTTTATCTGTTTTTACTGGAATTAAATCGGGCCTAAAATTAGGATTGCCCATGTGAACTCTTACTTTGTCCACATTATCATTTTCAAATATTAATTCTGGCATTACAATGCCAGACAATGTCTCAACTGACATTTTCCCTTTTGAAACTATGCCATTTTCATAGACATACTTTGCAAAGCAGCGCGCTCCATTCCCACACATTTCTGCTTCACTGCCATCCGAATTGATTATTCTCATCTTAATATCTGCTATTCCAGATGGCTCCACTATCAAAAGACCATCTCCGCCTATGCCAAAATGCCTATCACACAATTTTCTCGCTAAAACGTCATACTCTAACTCTTTGTTTTCTAAATTTTCAAAGACTATAAAATCATTGCCTAATCCATTCATCTTTGTAAATTTCATAACTTTTTCACCTCTTACTACAAATAACGCATATATATTATAACATAAATTTATAAAAAACTGGTTATATAATTTTGCTCAATTAATTTTTTGCAATCATCATATCGCTGATTTATTTGTAATAAATTCATGCCGTGATATACTATTAAGTAGAATTGCATTTAGAAAGGAATGTTCAACATGGCTTTGGATGGAATAACACTATATGGAATAGTCAATGAACTAAAAAGCACACTGCTTGACGGAAAAATAGATAAGATATATCAGCCCGAAAAAGACGAAATCATAATCTTTATCAGAAATAACGGCAAAAATTACAAATTGCTTTTATCAGCAAATGCAAATTTTCCAAGAGTATATCTAACAGATGAAAATAAAGAAAATCCAGTTACTCCCCCTATGTTTTGCATGTTACTTCGAAAGTATTTGCAAGGTGGAAAAATTATAGATATATACCAAAGGGGATTCGATAGAATTTTATTCATCGATGTTTTAAGTCGTGATGAATTAGAAAAAGAGGTCATAAAAACATTAGTAATAGAAATAATGGGAAGATACAGCAATATTATATTAATAGATAAAGAGAGTAGAATTATAGTCGATAGCATTAAAAGAGTATACAAGGATATGAGCAAAATACGGGAAATAGTTCCCGATGTCAAATATGAGATGCCCCCACTACAAGATAAATTTACAATTCAAGATTTTACAAAAGATGATTTGTCAAGAAAATTAAAATTAAAAAGCGGTAAAAAGGTTGATAAAGCCCTTTTAGAGCTTTTTGAAGGATTTAGCCCTGTTTTATCAAGGGAAATTGCATATAGGAGTAAAGTAGATGATAGATACATAAATGAGCTTTCAGAAGACGATATGGAGAAACTGAATTGCAATTTAAATTTATTGAAAAGCCTTTTAGAAAATTCAAATTTTAAACCATGTATTGCTTATATTGACGATAATCCTTATGAATTTTCTATCATTGAACTTACACAGTATGAAAATTTAGTTTTCTATAAAAGTGTCAACGAAGCCGCATTAAAGTTTTATAGAGAAAAAGCAAATGCAGAAAGTTTAAAATCCCGTTCACATGATTTAAAAAAGCTTATTCAAACGCACTTAGAGAGATTATATAATAAACTTGGCAAGCAATTAGATGAATTGAAAAATGCTGAGAATGCAGATATATACAAACTATATGGCGAGCTTATAACGAGTAATTTGTATAAACTTAACAAAAAAACCGATGCATTTAAAACTATAAATTATTATACTGGTGAAGAAATAACAATACCACTTGATATAAAATATACGCCAAATGAAAATGCTCAAATGTATTTTAAAAAATATGCTAAATTAAAAAATGCAGTAGAATTTCTTACAAAGCAAATAGAAGAAACAAAAAAAGAAATAGAATATCTAGAAGGACAACTTTTAAATGTTGAGCAGTGTACATTGCCATCAGAAATAGACGAAATAAGAGAAGAATTAGCAGATACAGGATACATAAAAAAGAAAAATAAAGACAAAAGACAAAAGAAAAGTATATCAAAACCTCTACACTATATATCTTCAGATAATTTTGATATCTATGTTGGGAAAAATAATGTACAAAATGATTACCTTACAATGAAATTTGCAGATATAAATGATGTATGGCTACATACGAAGAATATTCCCGGCTCACATGTCATAATCAAAAGCAAAGGCGCTAATATTCCTGACAGTACTATTTTAGAAGCTGCAAAATTGGCAGCAATGCACAGCAAAGCAAAAAATTCTTCAAATGTACCAGTTGATTACACGTTAAGAAAGTACGTTAAGAAACCAACAGGAGCAAAACCAGGTTTTGTAATCTATACAAATCAAAAAACATTGTATGTGACACCTGATAATAAGTAGGTATTGTACCTACTTATTCGATTTTAAGGATACATCGAAAATAGATTTATAAACTCTTCTATTATTCTCCAACTTGCTTTCCATAAGATGTATATTAGATACTGCAAAATAATCAGAATCTAATTTATGTAGATTGTTTATTTCTTCTATGCTTTTTACCAAAATAATTTCTCTTGCAACAGTAATATGGGCTTTAAATTTTCTATCGTCTTTTTTAAATCCCGCCTTAGATAATTCTGTTTCGATAACATCATGTAATAATTTAAGTCTATCATCATTTTTAACATCCACCCATAGTACTCTTATATTATCTTTTCCTTCAAAACAACCAATTTTATTTAATCTAATGTAAAATGGCTTAAAATTTAACGAAATGTCATTTATTATCTTTCTGATTTTACTAACTTCTTCCTCATTTATCTCGTCAAAAAATTTAAGAGTTATATGTAAATTATCTCTATTTGTCCATCTTCCTTTTATTGTATATTTCTTTAACTGCTCTTGCAAATTCTTAATATCATTTATAATATTTTCACTTAATTTTATAGCTAAAAACGCTCTCATATTTCCTCCATTATGTATTATTTCTATTATTTCCCTGGAAATTATGCTCTAAA
Organism: Thermoanaerobacterium sp. PSU-2; assembly: GCF_002102475.1. Classification (NCBI taxonomy): domain Bacteria; kingdom Bacillati; phylum Bacillota; class Clostridia; order Thermoanaerobacterales; family Thermoanaerobacteraceae; genus Thermoanaerobacterium; species Thermoanaerobacterium sp. PSU-2. The sequence continues at coordinate 204,901 of NZ_MSQD01000002.1, forward strand.
AATTCGCTTTTTATAATCCCCATTATCCATTCGTTTATATATCGACCATGTTTATATACAACTTCCCGCAGCAATCCTTCTTTTTTAAAACCACATTTTTCATAACATTTTATTGCTCTCTCATTAAAATCATACACTTTTAATTCTACTCGATGCAAATTCAATTCATTAAATATAAAATCTAATAAAGTCATTATAGCTTCTGAACCAAGACCTTTATTTCTATACTTTTCCTCACCTATCATTACCGCAATTTCACAATGTCTATTTTTCCAATCTACACTGCCATATGAAATATTACCTATATATTCTTTAGTTTCATTATAAATAATTGCAAATTCACCTGATTCACTGTGATTTGTCTTTTTACTAAGCCACTCTGAAATTGAACCTTCCGTCACAGGATATGGTATACCAGGCATCAAAAAATTTCTACTGTCTTCACTATTGCGAAATTCTACAAATTTCTCAATATATTTAGGCTCAAATGGTACAAGTTCAACATTTTTACTTTTTAACATTTTTTCACTTCCCCTCTTATAATTTTAACGCTTATTATACCATAAAAATCAAAAAAGAGATAGTCCATTTAAAACAGACTACCTCTTTTATAAATTTTTACCGGCAGCGACCTACTCTCCCGAGAAATCAGTACCATCGGCGCTGGAGGGCTTCACTTCCGTGTTCGGTATGGGAACGGGTTTTTAACCTCCGCTATTGCCACCGGAAATCTTTCGTTCATTTTCTTTGCATATTCTTCTGAAAAAATCTTATCAACGCTCACAAATTTCGCTTTCTATATATCATCGATTCATTTCGCTACTTTGGCTAACGCCGTCTATGCGTTGTGACGGCTTTCGCTTTCGCTCATACGCCAAACTACGCTACATTCATCGTGATATATCACGAAAGCTTCATTAATCGTTCGCTTTTGATAGATTTTTTCTCTATTTATGCTTTCTTAAATGAACTTTGAATACTGCACAATGCTAAAGGTCAAGTCCTCGACTTATTAGTACCGGTCAGCTGAAAGTATTTCTACTCTTACACCTCCGGCCTATCTACCTCGTCTTCTTCAAGGTGTCTTACTCCTTTCGGATGGGAAATCTTATCTTGAGGTGGGTTTCACGCTTAGATGCTTTCAGCGTTTATCCCTTCCAAACTTGGCTACCCAGCTGTGCAAAAGGCTTT